>JAAYSG010000002.1 GCA_012518435.1 Bacillota bacterium | reverse complement strand
TTTAAGATGTAAACTCTTAAGTTAGAGTTTGTCTGCTCGTCTTACTTACTGTCTTTCTGATAACTCATTTGGATTCCAGCTCTCCTGGAACCCGCACTGGCTTCTATCACTGTTCAGTTTTCAAGGACCGGTGTCTTTTGGGAACGACCTTTAACACTATACCACCGACACCGATACAATACAAGGATCATCATTGCCCTTTATTCTCCATTATAGAAGTATTTTTGCCCCATCTTCCATATTCCTCACAAATTTACCCTAACTCATCACCTAATAAAATAATTTCCCCAATAAATTCCTTTACGGCATTTTTAGTTGAAAAAAGGTGTCAGGTACTTCACCCACAATGACAGCCTGGGTTAGTAAAACCTGATGTTGGACATGGGTCTCGGCAACAATTAGGGGAATTGCAATCCCCAGGTTGGCATTGATTTCTAAGACAATCTTGTGTAGGGTCTGATTGATGCCGGCCTCTTCCAAGTCATTCAACAGGTTTACAGTTACCGTACCAATGGGCATAACGGTAATCCTCAGGCGGGGGCCCATATTGGCCAAGAGGTCACTGCCAAGCACCTGTCCCATGGGGAGAAAGATAACCTCATCCTCTAGGGATTGCAGGCTCTTTTTTACGTGTTCCGTTGTTCTGGCCGCCACCCGACTAATGGCAATGGTGTTGGGCTGTAGCAAAACAGGACGATTTTGGCAGTCCTTATGAATATGGATAAGATCCTGATACTGGACCGTTTGTATAATCTCTTCTTCAATGGCTTCAGTTATAGCCTCAATGGCAATAATTTTTACCCTGGCCTGGGCAATGGCCGCCAGGGCAGGCTTGATATTTCCCTCAAAGACCAAAAAGGCAAGGAAAAGAAGTGCTAAGAACAAAATAAAGAGGACTTTCCAAGCTAGTGGGCCGTGGCGGGTCCGCCCCCATCTTCGCATCACCCTCACCCCCATGGCTCATCATATGCAACGGCCAAAAGAAAGGTGATGCCCCTATATTGGCGGTGTTATCCCACAATCTTAACAAAGCGCCGTTTTCCTACTTGCACTATCATCCCCGCCTCGGGAACAATATTCCTTCCCACATCGTCAATCTTATTGCCGGCAATGGTTACCCCACCTTGGGTAATTAAGCGGCGGGCTTCGCTGTTACTTGCTGCTAGGCCAAGGAAAACCAGCAATCTTACAACCCAAATTTCACCATTGGTAAGTTCCGTGGCGGGGATAACCATTTCGGGCATTTCATCTGGCAAATCCCCCCGCCGAAATACAGCGGCAAAGGATTCCTCCGCCGCCAAGGCAGCATCTTCACCATGGAAAAGGGTAACAATTTCCCGGGCCAAACGCATTTTTACATCCCGAGGATGAAGTTTGCCCCCAGCTAAACCAGTTTTAATTTCCTGGATTTCTTCCAAGGGTACATTGGTAACTAACTCGAAGTATTGAAGCATCAATTCATCGGCCAGAGACATGGTTTTTCCGTACATTTCCGCCGGCGGATCATAAATGCCAATATGGTTGCCCAGACTTTTACTCATCTTATTTACACCATCCAAGCCTACCAATATCGGCAAGGTTAAACATATCTGGGCTTCTTGTCCCGCCTCCCGTTGGAGGTGTCTTCCCATGAGGAGGTTGAATTTTTGGTCTGTTCCACCAATCTCCACATCGGCCTCAAGGGCTATGGAGTCGAATCCTTGCATTAGGGGATACATAAACTCGTGTATACCTATGGCCCGACCCTCCCGGTAGCGGCGGGAAAAATCATCCCGCTCCAGCATCCGAGCCACGGTGGTTTTGCTGGCCAACTTTATTACATCGGCAAAGGTAAGGGGGGAAAGCCAGCGGCTGTTATAATCGACGATGGTTTTTTCCCGATTTAGAATTTTAAAAACCTGATCCACATAGGTTTCGGCGTTTTTCTTAATCTCCGCCTCGCTCAGCTGCCTGCGGGTTTCCGAACGGCCCGATGGATCGCCAATGCGCCCGGTAAAATCCCCGATGAGAAAGACGATCTGATGGCCAATATCCTGTAGTTGCCTTAATTTCCGCAAGGGTACGGTATGGCCCAAGTGTAAATCGGGGGCGGATGGATCTACACCCAACTTAATTTTAAGGGGGCGATCCTTTTTTAGTTTTTGGACCAATTCCTCCTCTGAAATAATTTCCGCTGTTCCCCGCCAAAAAACCTCCAGTTGTTTTTTTATTTCCATGCTCCTACCTCCTCTATTGTTAAATCCCATTTCCTCCAGGCCAGAATGCAAAAGGGCCTTCCCACCCCCTCTAGGGACGGGAAAGCCACAACTTCCCGCGGTACCACCCTATTTGACCCCAAGCAGGGTCCCCTCAATGACCAGTTACCGGCTTCCCATAACGGCGGGACCCGTCCCGGCCTACTTTCCCGGAAAAGGATTTAAGCCAGGCCCTCAGGAGTGTACTTCAACGGCCGCCGTACCGGCTTTCAGCCCCCGCCGGTTCTCTAAAAACGGCCTCACCATTTACTCCTCTCCGTCCTTGGTTTAAGCACTTGAATTATGATACAAATTATAGCATAGTTGCCATTAAGCCGCAACTGAGCCCACGGGAAAATAGGCAGGAGAAGGGAGAACAATGCCGAATAACTTTAGGATGAAATTTTTCCGATGATGGGGCTAAAATTACCCCCCAACGGTCTATGTGTTATAATATAGATGGCATTTTAAGTGTAGGAAGTGGAGGGAACCCTTTATGGCCAGAAGGTCAAAAAAGCAAAAGAACCGCAAAAACGCAATAGGCTTCCTAAAAATATCCCTGGTACTTATCTTATTAGTAATAATGGTTGGAGTTGGTGCAACGGGTATCTATGTCCTGGGGGCAGTAAAGGATATGCCCAGATTTGACCCAGATCGGCTGCGGGAAAGCAGTGCTACCTCCTTTGTCTATGCCGCCGATGGGGAGTTGTTTACCAAACTCCACGGTGTTGAAAACCGTATCCCCGTCAAACTCACTGATATTCCCCAGGAACTGCAAGATGCCGTCATCGCCATCGAGGATGCCCGCTTCCGGGAACATCCGGGGGTTGATATTCGGGCCATTGCCCGGGCCGCCTGGCGTATTGCCTCCAAACAATCCTTTGAGGGAGGCAGTACTATTACTCAACAGCTGATGAAAAATGTTTTCCTTAACCCCGATCGCAAGATGCGCCGGAAGGTACAAGAGGCAATTTTATCCCTGCAGGTGGAAAGAAACTACACCAAGGATCAGATTCTGGAAATGTACCTAAATGAAATTCACTTTGGCCACGGAACGGATGGGGTGCAGGCCGCCGCCAAGTTGTATTTCGGCAAGGATGTCTCCAATCTTACCCTGGGGGAATCCAGCATGCTGGCGGGAATAATAAGAAACCCAAGCCGTTATTCCCCCTACAACAATATGGAGGAGGCACTGGCACGCCGCGCTGTGGTCTTGGACCAAATGGTAAAATACGGCTATATCTCCCAGGAAACAGCCACCAAAACCAAGGAAGAGCCCATTGTACTGGCCGGGAAAAGTACCCAAACCCATCCAGCCCCTTACTTTGTCGATTATGTCATTAGCTCCCTGGTGGCTGAATTACAGGACTACTACGGCTCGGAAAAGGATGTTTATGACGCAATTTACAAGGGTGGTTTAAGGATCTACACCACCATCGACCCCCAAATGCAAAGGAAGGCAGAGGAGGCCCTATCCTCCGGATTACCCGAAGGTGAGGTAGACCCCAAGGGCATTCAACAACCCCAAGCAGCACTGGTCACTATGGAAACAAAAACAGGCTACCTGCGGGCCCTAATAGGGGGGCGAAACTTTGAAAACACTAAGTACAACCGGGTAGTCCAGGCCAAAAGGCAGCCCGGTTCTGCCTTTAAAACCTTTGTCTACACGGCGGCTCTAGACAATGGTTTTACACCCACCACCGTTTATGTGGACAAACCTGTTTCCATCCCGGTACCCGGTGGTCAAATTTGGGAGCCGCGTAACCACAATAACCAATATATTGGTGTTGCCACCCTACGCCAGGGTATCGCTCGTTCCCTTAATACCGTTGCCGCCCAATTAATTATGGATGTCGGTGTAGATACGGTTATTGATTATGCCGAGCGAATGGGAATTACCACCTTTGTTAAAACCGGGGCCTATAATGACAGGCAACCCGCCATAGCCCTGGGAGGTCTGACAGAGGGGGTTCGCCCTCTGGACATGGCCGTTGCCTACGGAGTTTTAGCCAACCAGGGAGTTAGGGTTGAACCCATCGCTATCCTTCGGGTGGAGGATCGCAATGGCAATATACTTTGGGAAAATGCACCCACTCAAACCCAGGTCTTGACACCCCAAACCAGCTATCTAATGACGGATATGCTCAAAGGGGGTATCGTTGGCGCTGGGGCCACCGGCGGTCGGGCCAACATTGGGCGCCCAGCGGCGGGGAAAACAGGAACCACATCTGACTATAATGATGCCTGGTTCGTGGGTTACACCCCGGACTTGGTGACAAGCATCTGGATTGGGACCGATGAGGTTAGTGAAAACAGTTATATGCGCCGCAACCGCATTGGCAGCTCCCTACCGGCTCAGATCTGGGGTAATTATATGAGGGAAGTTGTTAAGGATACACCTGCCACCGATTTTCCCCGTCCCAGTGGCATAATAAGTGTTAGCATTTGCAGCAGGTCGGGGCTCCTCCCCGGTGAACAATGTCCAGCGGAGGATATAAGGGGGGAAATATTCCTACCCGGAACGGAACCCAAGGAGGTTTGTACTGCCCACGAAGAGGTGCTCATCTGCCCGGAATCGGGGGCCTTGGCGACGGAATACTGCCCCCACCCCGAACCCCATATTTTTGTGCGGGGACCCGATGGAGAAATACAGGATGCCCCAACGGAATACTGTGATCTCCACCTAATGCCTGAACTAATTGAAATTGCCATCTGCCGAGATTCGGGCCTGCTGGCCACGGAAGAATGCCCCCGAATACGCCGCATGTTTGTCATAAAAGGGACAGAACCCCAAGATTATTGCCATGTGCACGGTGCCTGGGCCCAGGGGGACAATTCCCATTGGGATGAATACCAGGAAAACAATGATGGTTCCTATAATAATAACTACCCGCCCACGGGCGAGGAGCAAAATAATGGGGCAGACTTTCCCTAACCCTGACATTTGAATCGGTGAAGTCTCCCCGTGGTATAAACAAAAAACCCCGCCTAGGGACTTGTCAGCACCTCCTGGGCGGGGTTTGTTTTTTTATCCATGCTTCATGGCAGGCCCTAATCCACTATTTTTTGGCCCCACCCAACCGGATCATCCCTCTTTTTCACGAAGATAATAATTTCACAAGGCGCCTCCTTGATACGGTCTGCGATGTGATCTAAATAATCGTCCCCCAGGTATCTACGGATACCTACGGAGGAAATATAGCTCAGCACGAAAACGAGACAACTGTTCCCGGAAGGCCATTTTAGCCATCTCCTCCACCGGCAAGCGACACAAGGTACTTGGGCAAGGTCTGGTATTCCTTTAAATCCCTTAGTAATGTTTGCATAAAGGATAAATATCCCCCAAATCCACAGCCTGTTTTTCCCGAAGGAGAGGGTTATAAATATACAATGTTTTAAACCCCCCGGGAAATAGAGACCATCCCCAGGTCCTTATTATAAGTCCCCAAGGATTATAGCCAAGGGCTTGGGATTTAGTTCCCATTCCCCAGCATAAAATTAATTTCCCCCTGGCTAGTGAGCCCGAACTATTTCTTTAACTGTACCACAGTAACCCCGCTGCCCCCTTCCCGGTAACCCCCCAAGCGGTGGGATTGGGTATGGGGGTAGCTGTGCAAGAGGTCCTGAATAGCCTTACGCAGGGCCCCGGTTCCCTTACCATGTATGAGATAGACCTGCTCCAAGCCAGCCAGGTAGGCATCATCCAGGTATTTTTCCACCTGGTAGGTGGCCTCGTCCACGGTTAGACCCCGTAGGTCAAGTTCCTTGGCCACTTCCTGGGCCTTGCTTCTATAAATCTGCCCCAATCCGGTTTTGGGGGTAGGGGCCGTTTCCGCAGCTACCCGCTGGACCTGGTCCAATTCCACTGTCACCTTCAGAAGGCCAACCTGGACCTGAACCTGATTGTCTGCCGGTGGTTGTAGCACATAGCCCTTTTTATTGAGGTGGGTAAGAAGTACCGTTTCCCCAGCTTTAAGATCCTGGGGAGCCTCTCCCCTGCTTGGGGGTAATAATTCCTCTAATTCATCTTCCAATTCTGCCCGTAAATCATCTAAATTGCCTCGGGCCTCCTGGGCGGTAAGGGTACGCTCCCGTTCCAAAATTCTCCCGGTTTTTTTGCGCAAATCTGCCAATATTAGCTCGGCTTCCCTACGGGCCCTATTGACAATGACCAAGGCCTCTTGTCGGGCCTTGGTTAGGGCCTCCCTCCGTTCCCTTTGCAAACGGGCCGTCTCCTGTTCATATTTTTCCTCCAGGCTTTCAAAATGGTCCCGGGCCCGTTCTGCCTGGGTTCGGTCATGAAAGGCCTTGACTCTATCCGCCTCCAGGGATCTAATCAAGTCTTCCACCCGCACATCCTCCTTGCTGAGAAAATCCCCGGCTATGTCCACTATTTCCCCCGGTAAGCCTAAACGCCGGGCAATGGCAAAGGCATTGCTGCTGCCGGGGACCCCAATAAGGAGGTTGTAGGTGGGTTGTAGTGTTTCAACATCAAATTCCACCGAGGCATTTTCCACCCGGGGGTACTTATAGGCAAAGGTTTTTAGTTCACTATAATGGGTGGTGGCCACTACCCGGGTTTTGCGTTCGTGGAGGTAATGAAGGACGGCCATCCCCAGGGCAGCCCCCTCCGTCGGATCCGTCCCAGCCCCCAATTCGTCCAAGAGGACCAAGGAACGGGGGGTACAATCCTTGAGGATGCCAATAATGTTTTTCATATGGCCGGAAAAGGTGCTCAAACTCTGCTCTATACTTTGCTCATCACCTATATCGGCAAAAACCTGATCAAAAATACTTGTTTCCGTACCCGGTGAGGCCGGAAGGTGGAGCCCTGCCTGGGCCATGACAGCCAAAAGACCCACAGTTTTTAGGGTAACTGTTTTTCCCCCGGTGTTGGGGCCTGTAATGATTAGGATATGGAAATCCCGACCCAAATAAAAATCGATGGGTACCACCTGGCCCTCAAGAAGGGGGTGGCGGGCCCGGCGAAGGTCTATATAACCCTCCTTGTTAAAACGTGGTTCCACAGCATTTAACATCCGGCTATAACGACCCTTGGCAAAGGCAAAATCCAGGCGGGCCAAAAGGGTTAAATTGTTTTGCACCTCCTCCTCCACCTGGGCAAGGGCCTGGGAAAGCTGGGCCAGTATGCGCTCCACCTCTTCCTTTTCCGCCGCCTTAAATTCCCGCAGGTTATTATTCAACTGGACCACGGCCATGGGTTCTATGAAAAGGGTTGCCCCACTGCCGGATTGGTCGTGGACAATGCCATTTACCTGGTTTTGGTATTCCTGTTTGACGGGCAACACATAACGGTTAGCCCTTATGGTTACTAGGGGTTCCTGAAGGTATCTTTGCATAAGGGGAGAACGAACCATATTGTCCAGGCGTTCCCGGATGCGGTTGGCAGTGGTGCTGATCTGGCGCCTTAGACGAAAAAGCTTTTCACTGGCCCTATCGGAGAGTTCCTCCTCCGAAATTACAGCCTCCCGAATCCGCTTTTCTAAACTTTTAAAAACCTTAATTTCTGCCCCATACCCCTGGAGCAGGGGGCAGGTGTCCCCCGTATTTTTTAAAAATTCCTGCAGCCGTCGCCCGGCTGCCAATACATCGACCGTGGCCAAGAGCTCCCCTAGATTCATACTGCCTCCGATCCTAACCTTGTTCAAGGCCGGCCTAATATCGCTAATCCCCCCTAGGGGAACCTCCTCAAAATCCCGCAGTATGGAGGAGGCCTCCGTCGTTTCTTGCTGGCTACGGGCAATAACCTCCGGATCCAAGGCCGGTTGCAGGGAGAGGGCTAATTCTCGCCCCAGGCTACTGGCCGTCAACTGCGCCAGCCTTTCTTTGATTTGGGGAAATTCGATCTTCGCCAAAACCCTTTTATCCATGGGCCACACCCTTCTCAAAATAGTCCTGTACCTCTTCCCAGGACCAAGTATTGATCAGATCATCTGCTTCCAACCAACCCCGCCGGGCCACACTAAGTCCGTAATTCATGTCCCGAAGCCTCTTGCCCACATGGGCATCGGAATTGACCGCTAGTTTGACCCCCATTTCCCGGGCCCGTTTTACCCAATGGTCCGTTAGGTCAAGCCGTTCCGGTGAGGCGTTGATCTCCACCACCGTCCGGGTCTGGGCCGCCGCCTGCAACACGGCCTCCATATCAACGGCATAGGGTTCCCGCCGGCCCAGAAGGCGGCCACTGGGATGGCCCAGGATATCCACATGGGGATTACCGATGGCCTTGACAATGCGGGCCGTCATCGTCCCTTCATCTTGATGGAAATGGGAATGAACCGAGGCGATGACTAGATCAAGCTGGGAAAGAATATCATCGGCATAATCCAGGGTTCCATCGGCCAAAATATCAACTTCTGTACCGGTTAGAAGCTGAAGGTCTGTTAATTTGCCGTTTAGTTTTTTTATTTCCTGCACCTGTTGAAGGAGTCTTTCCGGAGTAAGCCCCCTGGCAATACTCAGGGATTGGGAATGATCGGTTATGGCTAAGTAATGATAACCCAAAGACCGAGCGGCATTGGCCATTTCTTCCAAGGAGTAATATCCGTCACTCCAGGACGTATGGCTATGAAAATCACCCTTTATGTCTTCCAAGGTAACAAGCTTGGGGAGGTTATCCCGTATAGCGGCCTGAATTTCCCCCCGATCTTCCCGCAGTTCCGGAGGAATATAAGGAAGTTTCAATAGCCTATAGATATCATCCTCGGTGACGGATAGGAGGCGCTGGCCACCCTGAAAAAGCCCACACTCAGTGAGCTCCAGGCCCAGGTAGGCGGCCCGCTCCCGCAACCCCTGGTAATGCCCCGAAGACCCGGTGGCCCACAGGAGAGCGAAGGCATATTGTTCCGGGGTGACAACCCATAGATCGACCTTGATCCGGAAACGGGTTGTGACAACAATCCGGTTCCCCCCCTCTGCCTCAACCCTGGCCAGCTGGAAAAGGTCGCGAAAAGCGGCAATTACTTCCTCCCCCACCCGGGAGGATACCAAGATATTAATGCCCCTCACCTTGTCCCGCCGCCGCCGCAAATCCCCTGTAAAACTTACTTCCTCCACCCCGGGCAAAGCCTGCAATTGGTGGTACAATTCCTTGGCCAAGGGCATTACTTCCCCCAGGGGCAATTCTCCCCGGCGGGCTTTATAAGAATGAATTCCCTGGAGAATCTTCAGCTCGGTCTTGGCCCCTAATCCTGGTAGTTGGCGCAAGTCTCCCCTGCGGGCAGCCCTTTCCAGTTCCTTTAGGGATGTAATTTCCAATTGGGAATAGACGGCGCGGATGGTCTTGGGACCAACCCCCGGCAGTGCCAAAAATTCCAAAAGTTCCGGGGGTATCTCCCCATGTAGTTCCTCAAGGTAACTACACCTACCCGTTGTCAGAATTTCGGCTATCTTGCCCGCCAGATCCTTGCCGATCCCGGGAATAGTTTGCAGTTCTCCCCTTTCCCACAGATCACGTATACTTTCCGGAAAGCGCTTCAGGGCCCGGGCGGCACGCCGATAGGCCCTGATTCTGTAAGGGTTATCGCCTTTTATTTCCAGTAAATCGGCAATTTCACTAAAGGTCCGGCCCACACCATATTCATCCAAGCATAACTCCCTCCCGCTTCCCCTACAATTCCTTTTTCTCCATGGGCAAGGGCTCCCCCGGGGGGAAAAACCCTTCCATTTTCCCCAGGGGCAGGTAATCATTCACGAAATCAAAAAGTAAGGGGGTGTATTTTTTTAGATGAGGGGCTATCAGGGATGTGGACAGAGCGGTTTCCACAGGGGTAATGCTAAAGAGCTGTAAAACGGCAAGCAGAATAGCAATGACCATTAGGGAGACTAAGGCCCCCAACAAGGCCCCACTAAGGGCATTTAGGAGTCCCAACCCCGGTAGGCGAAAGAGATTGGTGCAAATACGACCCAGGATGCGGGCTAATAGCATTACGCCCAGCAAAAGAAGGAGAGAGGACAGCACGGCCAGAACCGGGGGCGGCAATTTTAGGTAACGAACTAATACCCTCTGTAGGGGAGAATAATAACCGACGGCCAGGGGAAGGCCCACCACTAGGCCCAGCAAATGAAAGACCTGGTGGATGAGACCACGTCGGTAACCAAACCAGGTTCGGATACCCACCGTGGTAAAGACCACCATGTCCAACCAGTTCATTGTTTTAAACCTCCCCCGCTCGGCCAACAGCCCCTGGGGACGCATCCTCCGCCTTGTCATTCCAACGGGAAGTAAAGTAAAGATCGGCAATGTTAACTGCCGCCAGGACAGCCACCTGGGTTGATGCCAATTTGGGGTTCCTCTCCTTAATTTCCGCCATAATCCCATCCACATAGCGGGCTATTTCCTTAATATATTCTGGATTGGCCCGGCCCCTTAGGGTATATTCTTCCCCATAAATTTGCACCTTTACCCTTGTTCTTTCAGTATCCACTATTCTCACCCTTTTCTCGTACCCCTTGTTAAGGGATAGTTCCCCAACAATGGGGAAAAATCCTTCTTAACCTGTTAGAAACATCCCCCCATAGTTGGCCAAGGGACACGGCTTGCCCCGGGGTAAACAGTGGACTATCTGAGCATTGCTCCCACCGATTTATTCAAGGACTGAATGATCCTTTCGTGGAGCCCAGTGACAACCTCATCTGTTAGAGTCCGATCCCGGGCCTGATAAAGAAGGTTATAGGCTAGACTTTTTTTCCCAGCGGGAACCTGATCTCCCATATACTGATCAAAGAGCTGTACCCCAATTAGTAAATCACCACCGGCTTCCCTAATGATATCCTCTATTTCCGCTGCCTTAATCCCTTCATCCACAATAATGGCCAAATCCCGGGCCACGGCTGGGTAGCGGGGCAATTGCCGATATAATATTTTCCCGCTCAGGTTCTGCAATAGGATGTCCAAATTAAGCTCTGCCAAATAAAGGCGTTCCTTCACCTCCCAGGCCTCGGCAACATCGGGGTGCATCTCCCCCAACACCCCTACCTCCTCCCCCTCCACATAAAGTGATGCCTGCCGGCCCGGGTGAAAGGAGGGGTGCTGGGAGGGAGTAAAGCTAAATTTCTTTCTTCCCAGCCCTCTGACTAGGGCTTCCACCAAACCCTTGAGGGTGAAAAAATCCCTTTCTTGGGCTGGTCGTTGCCAACAACCCACCCCTTCCTTACCCACCAGGCCTAGGCTTAAAAACCGGGGCTCCCGGGGGAGTTCGCCTAAAGGGTGCTCCCCCCAATAAAGGCGTCCCACCTCAAAGAGAGCCATGTGGACGTTTTTGCGTTTTATATTAAAGGCCAAGGTGTCCATCATGCTGGGCAGGGCGGTGGTCCGCATAACCGACTGCATTTCGGAGAGGGGGTTATGAAGGGGGATGCAGCGGCGGGCGGGGTGATCCTGGGGGAGACGGAGGTAATCGAAATAACGGGGACTGTAAAAGCTATAACTTACTATTTCCGTGCAGCCCCAGCCCACCAAAAGCTCCTTGATCTTGCTTTCCATCACTTGAAAGGGAAACTTCTTCACCGGGGCAAAGACGCCCTGTACCATTGTACCCTCGATACGGTCAAAACCATAGATGCGGGCCACTTCTTCAATCAAATCCTGTTCCAGGGTAATATCGGGGCGGAAGGTGGGCACGGAAACCGTAAGGGGGTTGTTCCCCTCAACCCCAAAGTCCAAACCCCTAAGTATTTCCTTTATTTTGCCCACTGAAATTTCCATTCCCAGGATCTCCTTTACCCGCTGGGGGCGAAGGATAATTGAAAGGGGTTCTATCTTTTCGGGATAGACATCTACAATTAAGGGCACCACCCGGGCGACCCCCATTTTTTCCATAAGGTAGGCAACCCGGTTGGCAGCCTGCAGGGTGCCGTTGGGGTCTACCCCTTTCTCAAAACGGTTGGAGGCCTCGGAGCGCAGGTTTAGGCCTTGGGCCGTCCTGCGGATGCTGATCTTGTTAAAGCAAGCAGATTCCAAAAGGACACTCCTGGTATGGGGGGTTATTTCACTATCAGCCCCCCCCATGACACCGGCTATGCCAATGGCCCCTTGGGGATCAGTAATAAGGAGCATATCCTCAGCCAAAACCCGTTCCTTATCATCTAAGGTGACAATTTTTTCCCCGGCCCTGGCCAAGCGGACAATGATTTCCCCATCCCGCACCAATTCCTTGTCAAAGGCATGGAGGGGTTGCCCCAATTCCAGCATAACATAGTTGGTAACATCAACCATATTGTTGATGGGGCGCATTCCCATGGCCCGCAGTCGCTGCTGCATCCAAAGGGGGGAGGGGCCGATCTTGATATCGCTGAGGAGGCGTAGGGTATAGCGGGGGCAGAGGGAAAAATCGGTAATTGTCACCTTGATCCCCCCCTCTATCAACTGGGGTTCACCATCGGCAGGCAAGGTAGCCGGCATCCGCACCGTGGAGCCAGTGAGGGCAGCCACCTCCCTGGCCACGCCCACCATGCTCAGACAATCTCCCCGATCCGGAGTTAGTTCCAATTCCAACACATAATCATCAAAACCCAAAAGTTCTTCAATATCCTTGCCCAAGGGGGTATCGGGGGGTAAGATCATTATCCCCCCCTCATCGGCCGGTGATGATTCCAAGCCCAGCTCCTCGGCCGAACACATCATTCCTTGGGATAGGACTCCTTTGAATTTGGCCTCTTTTATGGTATTTCCTTCGGGTAGCTGCGCCCCAGGAAGGGCCAAGGGCACCCGGTCGCCAACCTTTATATTCTGCGCCCCGGTCACCACCTGGATCCCTGGCTGGGCATCCTCCGTCACCGCCATTTGGGCCACCAAAAGATTATCCGCCCGAGGATGCCTTTCCAAGGCCGTTATTAAAGCCGTTACCAAGCCTGACAACCCTTCTCCTAGGCGGTAGACACGTTCCACCTCCAAACCGGCCATGGTCAAGTGGTCGGCCAATTCCTGGGGGCTCCATGTAAAGGGCACCAGTTCCCGAAGCCAATTATATGATATGCGCACATTTTTTCCCTCCAAATCCCCGTAATGCTTGCTAAGGGATATATTTTAAGCATTTTGCCAACCAAACCCCGCCACAGCCCATCATCACCCCGGGGAATGTTAAAGATCCGCCGGGTCTAAGGGCCAGCAGAAGGCCCCTACCTAACCAATGGCGAATTGGTGGAGAAAACGGACGTCGTTGTCAAAGAAAAGCCTGATGTCATCAATGCCGTACTTTAGCATGGCAATCCTTTCCACACCCATGCCAAAGGCAAAGCCAGAGACCACCTCCGGATCATAACCCGACATGGCCAAGACCCGGGGGTGCACCAAGCCCGAACCCAGGATCTCCAACCAGCCCGTCTGGGAGCAAACCCGGCAGCCCTCTCCCCCGCAGATGACACAGGAGATATCGACCTCGGCACTGGGTTCGGTGAAGGGGAAATAGCTGGGGCGAAACCTTACCTTTACATCTGAGCCAAAGATTTCCCGGGCAAATAAGGTTAAAACCCCCTTCAGGTTGGCCAAGGTTATACCCTTGTCTATCACCAGCCCTTCAACCTGATGGAACATGGGAGAATGGGTGCTGTCGGCATCCCGTCGGTAGACCTTACCGGGGCAGATGATCCGCACCGGAATATTGGGGGCCCTGGCCTCCATTGTCCGCACCTGAACCGGGGAAGTATGGGTCCGCAGCAAAATATCCTTGGTAATATAGAAGGTATCCTGCATGTCCCGGGCGGGATGTATCTTGGGAAGATTGAGGGCCTCGAAATTGTAATAGTCACTCTCTATTTCCGGCCCCTCCACGACCGTATAACCCAATCCAGCAAACAATTCCTTAATTTCATCTAAAACCAATGTCAGAGGATGCTTACTCCCAACCTGGGGCCTGGTTCCGGGTAAGGTAACATCAAGTCGTTCCTTCTTTAAACGCTCCGCCTTTAAGTTGCCCTTGAGCTGGGCCAACCGCTCCTGGATGCAAGCCTCCAGGTGAGCTCGTATTTGGTTGGCCAACTTTCCCACCACCGGTCGTTCCTCTATGGATAAATCCTTCATCCCCCTTAAGATTAGGGTCAGTTCCCCCCGCCGCCCCAGATAATGAACCCGCTCTTTTTCTAATTTGGACAGGCTGCCGGCTTCCCCTATGGCCTTCTTTGCCTCTACTTCCAGGGTCCGCAGCTTATTTTGCATTGGGCATCCCCCTTTTCATATTAAAATAAAAGAGCCCCCGTCCCTTCAAAATATTAGGGACGAAAGCTCTCTTCCGCGGTACCACCCTTTTTGATGACATAGGTCATCCCCTCACTGGTAAACCCCTGCTAACGGTGGGGAACCGGAGAAAACCTACACAGCCACTATAATTGGCCTTCAGCCTTCAGCTCCGGAGGGAACTTCAACCCGATGGCCCCCGGGGATGCTTCCAATCGGTGACATCCCCTCCCTGGCGGAGCCCTTCGGACCTACTCTCTCCTTCTTGGCCTTTACCTATTTTATGAAATGATACCACAACCCGCGGCTATCATCACTGCATTAACATCTGGCGATACAAAAGATAGGCCATTACAGACCCGGTGGCCTCAAAAATCCTCCAGAAAAAGTCAGCGGTGAGCACGCCAGCACCACACCCTTTCTATTGTTTGGAGGCCTTACTTGGCAATTATTATAGCACACCCCTTGGCCTTTGACAATAAATTAAAGGGCTTTGTCCGGGGGCTTTTGCTACCCCTTTAGTATATTCCCTCCCCAGCCTCCCCGGTTTTAACCCGCTGCCGCACCCCTTCATAAAGAAGAATCCCCGCAGCAATGGCGGCATTGAGTGATTCCACCCCTTGGGAGAGGGGAATTTTTACTCGCACATCGGCCAAGGCCAAAACCTCCTGGGTTACACCCCAGGCCTCATTTCCTACTATCAGCGCCCCCGGTGGGGAGAAATCTGCCTTCCAATAGGGTACATCCCCCACAGTGTCCGCCGCCAGGGTCCGATAATGGCTGGCCTTTAATTCCAACACCAGGTCTGGCAAATGGCAATGGCAGTAGATGGGAAGGCGGAAAAGGGCCCCCATACTGGCCCGCAGAACCTTGGGGTTATAAGGATCAACGGTTCCGAAGGAGAGAACGGCTCCGGCGCAGCCGGCTGCCACCGCCGTCCGCAGCATGGTACCAAGGTTGCCCGGATCCCGTACTCCATCAAGGAGTAAAAGAAAACCCTGTGGCGCAAATAGTTCAGCCTTTTCCCAGCGAGGAATAGGGGCTATGCCAAGGGCTCCCTGGGGTGAATCAGTGTCAGCCAAGGAGGTCAACAGCGCCTCCGGCACAAGGTAGCAATCACTCCCCCGCTGGCGGCATTTTTCCAAGAGGCTTTGCCCCCGCTCCTTGGCCAGTAACCCTTTGGTGAAAAAGATGGTTTCTATTCCACCTTTGGCCGCTAGGGCCTCCTCCAAAAGGCGAATGCCCTCCAGCAAAAATTTGCCTTCTTTTTTCCGCTGCCTAGCCCTATGCAGGCCACGGGCATATTTTACCAGTGGATTGGAGCGGGAAGTAAGTTCCTTCATAATAGCACCCCATTTATAAAGCCATCAGTCACTGTAAATCACCTTCATTTTGACCAAGACCCTGCTCCCGCAAGAAACGATAGACCTCATGGGCTACCCCCACATTCATCCCCGAAACCGCCGTCAGCTCCTCCACCGAAGCTTGGGAAATTCTATGGACGGAACCAAAATGCGTAAGAAGGGCCCGCTTGCGGCGGGGACCGATGCCGGGGATCTCATCCAGGAGGGAACGGGAAAGCTGTTTCCGCCGCAAGTTGCGGTGGTACTCCAGGGCAAAGCGGTGGGCCTCATCCCGCAGGCGCTGGAGAAGAAGGAGGGCCTCGGAATCCTCAGTTAAGATTAGGGGTTCTAGCTCTTCCGGGGCAAATAAGTGTTCCTTCCTTTCCGCCAAGCCAAAGACGGGTATGTTTTCAAAACCCACCCGTTGTAAGACTTCCCAGGCCGCCGCCACCTGTCCCTTACCACCATCGATGATGATTAGATCGGGTATTTTGGCGAATCCCTCCTCCTTATCCCCGGGGGAGGTATCCAAGGTGCGATGAAAGCGGCGGTAGAGCACCTCTTGCAGCATGGCATAATCATCGGGTCCGGTGACTGTCTTGATACGGAAGCGCCGATATTCCTTTTTATCCGGCAGGCCCAGGGTAAAGACCACCATGGAGCCCACCGCCTGCCTACCCTGGATGTTGGAGATATCATAACATTCAATGCGCTCCGGCGGTAGGGATAAAGATAGACTTTCCGCCAACTCCCCCAGGGCCATGGCCGCCCTTTCTTCTTCCTCCCGCCAGCCGGCCTGCCTTTCCTTCAGAACCAAACGGGCGTTTTTGGCCACCATCTTGGCTAGGCGGGCCTTTTCTCCCCGCTGGGGAACCCGCAGATACACCCGTCGGCCCCTTTTCCCCGTAAGCCATTCCTCTATAATTCCGGCCTCGGCCGTTTCTTCCGCCAAGAGTATTTCCCGTGGTATAAAGGGCACCAGCTCATAGTAGCGTTTTAGGAAGGCTGCCATTATTTCCCTTCCCTCAAGTTCTTCTGTACCCTGCAGGATGTAGTGTTCCCGGCCTACCACCTTGCCCCCCCGAACAAAAAAGATCTGGAAGATGGCCTCATCCTTGTCGGGGGCAAAGGCAATGATGTCCTGATCCTTTTCGGCGGGGGAAACCATTTTTTGCCGCTGCAGAACCTGTTTGATGGCCTGGATTTGGTCCCGGAACACCGCCGCCTGCTCGTACTTTAAAGCCGCTGCCGCTTCATTCATCCTTTCTGTCAAGCGGTGGACCAAGGTTTCTTGTCGCCCATCTAGAAAAAGACAGACTTCCTTTATAACCTTGGCGTAGTCTTCCGGGCTAATATAGCCCATGCAGGGGGCATCACAGCGCTTTATATGATAATTGAGACAAGGGCGTTGGCGGTTTAAGAGCTCCCGGTTCTTACAGGTACGTAAGCGAAAGATTTTTTTCAAGAGCTGCACCGTTTCCTGTAGGGCCCCGGCGCTGGTAAAGGGACCATAATATTTTGCCCCATCCTTGAGTAGGGAACGGGTAATTACCAGGCGGGGAAACTTATCCTGGAGGGTGACCTTGAGGTAAGGATAACTTTTATCGTCCTTAAGGTTTACATTATAGCGGGGACGGTATTTTTTTATTAGGTTGCATTCCAAAATTAGGGCTTCCACCTCAGAATCGGTGACGATAAATTCTAGATCCGCCACCTTGCCCACCATGATTTTGACCTTGGGGCTCTGGCTGCTGCCCTTCTGAAAGTAGGACTTGACCCGCTGCTTGAGGGATACTGCCTTTCCCACATATATGATCTTCCCGGCCCGATCCCGCATGAGATAGACCCCGGGTTTTTCTGGTATATGTTCTAATTTTTCCGTTACTTTTGCTTCCACCACTGTAATCACCTTTTCAAATATGGTGCCCGGAACAACACTGGGCTTTCCCTAGAGTTTTGGGCTTACTGGTTAAATAGGCAAAATCTTGGCCAGGTATCTACCGGTATGTGATGCAGCTACTTGGGCTACTTCTTCCGGGGTTCCTTGGGCCACAATCCGCCCGCCTCCATCCCCACCCTCGGGCCCCAGGTCAATAATGTGGTCGGCCATTTTAATCACATCTAAATTATGCTCGATGACAATTACGGTATCGCCAGCATCGACCAGGCGCCCCAAAACCTCCAAAAGGCGGGAGATATCGGCAAAGTGTAGTCCCGTCGTTGGCTCATCCAGCAGGTATAAGGTTTTACCATTACTCCGGCGAGAGAGTTCCGTCGCCAATTTTACCCGTTGGGCCTCGCCCCCGGATAGGGTGGTAGCCGGCTGCCCCAAGCGAATATAGCCCAAGCCCACATCGTAAAGGGTCTGCAATTTGCGGCTAATGCGGGGAATATTTTTAAAAAACCGCAGGGCTTCACTAACGGTCATATCCAGAATACGGGCAATGTTTTTCCCCTTATACTGCACCTCCAGGGTTTCCCTATTGTAGCGTTTTCCCTTGCAAACCTCACAGGGGACATAAACATCGGGAAGAAAGTGCATTTCAATCTTGATAATTCCATCCCCCCGGCAGGCCTCACAGCGACCCCCCTTGACATTAAAACTAAAGCGTCCCGGCTTATACCCCCGCACCTTGGCCTCCTGGGTCTGGGAATATAACTGGCGGATATCGTCAAAGACGCCGGTATAAGTGGCCGGGTTAGAGCGGGGGGTACGGCCAATGGGGGATTGATCAATGGCGATGACCTTATCTATATTCTCCACACCCAATATCTTATCATGCTCCCCGGGGCTTTTCCTTGCCCCATGCAGGGTCTGGGCCAAGGCCCGGTGGAGAATATCATTTATTAAGGTGCTTTTGCCAGAACCCGATACACCGGTAACGCAGGTAAAGACCCCCAGGGGAAAGGCTACATCAATATTCTGGAGGTTGTGTTCCCGCGCCCCCACAATTTTTACTTCATTGCCATTGGATTTTCGCCTGCTCCCCGGTATTGCTATGACCTTACGACCGCTGAGGTAGTCACCGGTGAGGGATGCAGTGCAAGCCACAATATCCTTCCTAGTCCCGGCAGCCACCAAATAGCCCCCCTGCTCCCCTGCCCCGGGGCCAATATCTATAATGTAGTCGGCGGATTCAATGGTTTCCAGATCGTGTTCCACCACAATAAGAGTATTTCCCAGATCCCGCAGCCGGGCCAGGGTTTGGAGTAAACGCTGGTTATCCCGCTGATGTAGCCCAATGCTGGGCTCATCCAACACATACAAAACCCCCACCAAGCCAGATCCAATCTGGGTAGCCAGCCTAATTCTTTGGGCCTCCCCTCCGGCCAAGGTCCCGGCAGATCGATCCAAGGTTAAGTAATCCAGACCCACATTCACCAAAAAACCCAGCCTCTCCCTAATTTCCCTAAGAATCTGCTGGGCAATAAGGACCTCCCTTTTTCCCAGTTTTAGATCGTTAAAGAAATTAAAGGCATCCCCAATGGATAGGGCACTGACCTCGGCGATGTTTAAACCATTTACCAGCACTGTTAGGGCCTCCGGGCGGAGCCTTGTCCCCCAGCAGTATTCACAGGGGCGTGTGCTCATGTACCTTTCAATCCCCCTCCGGGCCCCCTCAGAACGAGATTCCCGATAACGACGTTCCAGGTTTGGTATAACCCCCTCGTAGGCCGTTTCTAAAATACGGGTCCGACCATACCTATTTACATATTGAAACCGTAGGGGTTCATCCCTACCATAGAGAATTATATTTAAAGCTTCATCACTGAGGTTAGCAACTGGGGTTTGGGTGCTAAAATTATATTTTTCCGCTGCTGCCTCCAGGAGCTGAGGGTAGTAGTTGTGGGAGCGACTCCAGGGAAGGATGGCTCCCTCCCTTAGGGATTTTCCCTTGTCGGGTATTACCAAGTTGGGATCCACCTTCAGCAAAAAACCCAGCCCTGTGCAGTGGCTGCAGGCACCGAAGGGATTGTTAAAGGAAAAAAGACGGGGGCTCAATTCCGCAAAACTAAAACCACATTGGGGACAAGCCATTTCCTGGCTAAAGACTATTTCCTCCGCATCACCCAAGGGCTGCACAAGTGCTATATTGCCCGTCAGGCCCAAGGCCAACTCCAAGGAGTCTGCCAAGCGCTTCCCTATCCCTTCCCGCACAATGAGCCTATCCACTACCACCTCAATGGTGTGTTTGATATTCTTCTCCAGTTCAATTTCAGCGGCCAGCTCCCTTAATTCTCCATCGATCCGGACCCGCACATAACCCTGTTTGCGCAGATCAGCCAATATTTTCTTGTGTTCACCCTTCCGGCCCCTTACCACAGGTGCCAGGATCTGCAGGCGGGTTCCTTCCGGTAGGGCCAAAACCTGATCAACCATCTGGTCGACGGTCTGGCTGCTGATGGGATCACCACAGTTGGGGCAATAAGGAACCCCAATACGCGCAAAGAGAAGACGCATGTAATCATATATTTCAGTTACGGTTGCCACTGTGGAGCGAGGGTTTTTGCTGGTGGTTTTTTGATCAATGGATACTGCCGGTGAGAGGCCTTCAATATAGTCGACATCGGGTTTATCCATTTGCCCCAAAAATTGGCGGGCATAAGCAGAAAGGGATTCCACGTAGCGGCGCTGTCCTTCGGCGTAAAGGGTGTCAAAGGCCAGGCTGCTCTTGCCACTGCCACTGATCCCGGTGATGACGACGAATTTCCCCCGGGGAATCTCCACATCTATATTCTTTAGGTTGTGCTGCCGCACACCCCTGGCGATGATTTTATCTATGCTCATTCTTTTCACCTACT
>JAAYSG010000063.1 GCA_012518435.1 Bacillota bacterium | reverse complement strand
GGTGGAGCCATTACCTTTGGACCTAAACCCAGGGATTACACCATTAGGGTTCCTAAAAAGGTTAGGCGTTTGGCCCTTAGGTCAGCCCTAACTGCCAAGGTCGCTGCGGGAAAGTTGCTAGTGGTGGAAGAGTTGCCCTTTGATGTGCCCAAGACAAAGAGGATGGTGGAGATCCTGGGGAATTTGAATGTTGTTGGCAAGGCTTTGCTTGTTACCGGGGAGGCAGATGCCATGGTGGCCAAGTCTAGCCGTAATATACCGGGGGTCAAATCTCTCCCGGCGACTGCACTGAATGTTTACGATCTCCTGCTGCACGGGCAACTAATTTTAACTAAGGACGCAGTGGCGAAGGTGGAGGAGGTGCTGGGATAATGCGGACACCGTGGGATATTATTAGAAAACCCCTCTTGACTGAGAAGGCCATGCGCCTCATGGAAGAAAATAAATACACCTTTGAGGTTGACCGAAGGGCCAACAAGTATGAAATTAAGCAGGCTGTGGAAACGGTATTTAAGGTGAAGGTAAAGAAGGTACAAACACTTCAAATGCCAGCTAAACCAAAAAGAATGGGCCGCCATGTTGGGCAAAGGCCAGCCTGGAAAAAGGCGATTGTTACCCTAAAGGAAGGTCATACCATACCATTTTTTGAGGGAGCATAGATGAATTTGGCAAGGGAGGGAAGATGGAATGGCAATTAAGAAATTTAAGCCTGTCTCCCCCGGCCGCCGATTTATGACGGTATCCACCTTTAAAGATGTTACTGGGAAGGAACCGGAAAAATCTCTCTTAGTACCCCTGAAAAAGTCGGGGGGAAGGAATAGGCAAGGTCGGATGACTAGCCGGCATCGGGGCGGCGGACATAAACGCATGTACCGGATAATTGATTTCCGGCGGGATAAGGACGGGGTGCCGGCCAAGGTGGCCAGCATTGAATACGACCCCAACCGCTCGGCAAGGATCGCCCTTTTACACTATAGGGATGGGGAAAAACGCTATATTCTTGCCCCCGTGGGTTTGCAGGTGGGGGATATTTTAGAGTCAGGACCTAATGCTGATATCAAGGTGGGAAATAGTCTAGCACTGCGGGATATACCCCTGGGCACCATGATCCACAATATTGAACTTAAGCCAGGCAAAGGGGGGCAACTGGCCCGTTCCGCCGGGGCGTCTGCCCAGCTCATGGCTAAGGAAGGAGCCTATGCCCACATTAGGCTGCCCTCTGGAGAGGTAAGGTTAGTGCATGCCCGCTGCCGGGCCACCATTGGCCAGGTGGGCAATGTTGAGCATGAAAACATTTCCCTGGGTAAGGCCGGGAGGGCGCGTTGGAAGGGGGTCCGTCCCCGGGTGCGGGGTGTTGTAATGAACCCGGTTGATCACCCCCACGGTGGTGGTGAAGGTAAATCCCCAGCTGGGCGTCATCCAGTTACACCTTGGGGTAAACTTACACTGGGGGCCAAGACCCGGAAGAAGAAGGCATCGGACCGCCTGATTATAAAACGTCGGACTAAGAAGTAAAAGGGAAGGGGGTCTTGTGATGAGTAGGTCGGTGAGGAAAGGGCCATATGTACACCCCAGTTTGGAAAAGAAGATTCGGGAAATGAATGCCAAAAAGGCCAAAAAGGTTATTAAGACCTGGTCCCGCAGTTCGACTATTACGCCGGATATGCTGGGACATACCATAGCTGTTCATGATGGCCGCAAGCATGTACCAATTTATATTACAGAGGACATGGTGGGCCATAAGTTGGGTGAATTTGCACCAACCCGTACTTTCCGGGGCCATGGGGCCCGGACGGAAAGATCTACAGCCCTAAAATAAGGACGAGGGGGGCGACAAGAGATGGAAGCAAAGGCAGTAGCACGTCATATTCGCATAGCACCACGAAAGGTTCGCATAGTGGCTGATCTTATCCGGGGCAAGGATGTGGATGAAGCCCTGGCAATATTACAGTTTACACCTAAAAGGGGTGCCAGGATACTGGCTAAGGTTCTGCGCTCGGCAATTGCCAACGCGCAAAATAACCACGATTTGGATTTTGGCTCTCTTTATGTGAAGAGGGTTTATGTGGATGAAGGGCCGACATTAAAACGGTTTCGCCCCAGGCGTATGGGGCAGGCTTTTCCTATCTTGAAGAGGACCAGCCATATAAGTGTTGTTGTGGAGGAAGCAGAGATGAAAGGGTAAGGAGGGATATTAGTGGGTCAAAAGGTGAATCCAGTCGGCTTACGAATAGGCATTATCAAGGACTGGAATGCCAAGTGGTATGCCGACAAGGACTACGCCGATCTCCTCCATGAGGATTTGGCGATGCGAAAGTATATTAAAGATAAACTTTACCAGGCGGGTATTTCGACCATAGAGATTGAACGGGCGGCAAACAGGATTCGGCTGACTGTACACACCGCTAAACCGGGCCTTGTTATTGGCCGGGGAGGTTCTGGGGTGGAAGCCCTGCGGCGGGAATTGGAGCAGATGACGGGCAAAAGGGTTCATATCAATATTGAAGAGATAAAGGTACCGGAATTGGATGCCCAGCTGGTGGCTGAAAATATTGCTGGACAGTTGGAAAGGCGAATCGCCTTTCGCCGGGCAATGAAACAGGCCATGGGGCGGACCATGCGCATGGGTGCCAAGGGAATAAAGGTTACCTGTAGTGGGCGCTTGGGTGGGGCGGAAATGGCCCGGCGGGAAGGTTACCACGAGGGTACTGTGCCCCTTCAGACTCTGCGGGCGGATATTGATTATGGGAGTACGGAAGCGGATACCACCTATGGCAAGATTGGAGTGAAGGTTTGGATTTATAAAGGGGAAGTGCTCCCCCCAGCAAAGGAGCAAGATGCTAAGAAAGGGGGAGAATAATTATGCTGATGCCCAAAAGGGTTAAATACCGCCGCCAACACCGGGTGAAAAAAATTCGCAAGGCACAGCGGGGTACTGAGGTGTCTTTTGGCCAGTATGGCCTTCAGGCTTTGGAACCTGCCTGGGTCACAAGCCGCCAGATTGAGGCAGCCCGGATTGCCATAACCCGGTACATCAAGCGGGGCGGTAAGGTTTGGATTAAGATTTTCCCCGACAAACCCATCACGGCCAAGCCAGCGGAGACCAGGATGGGTAAAGGTAAGGGTTCACCGGAATATTGGGTTGCTGTTGTCAAGCCGGGGAGGGTTATGTTTGAAGTAGCCGGGGTATCGGAAAAGCTGGCCCGGGAAGCCCTGCGCCTGGCAGCCCATAAATTACCCCTGAAGGCCAGGTTTGTAAAACGCGGAGAAGTAGGTGAGGCCGATGAAAGCTGATGTACTGCGTGACCTGACTGATAAGGAATTAAGGGAAAAACTAAATGATTTTAAAGAGGAATTATTTAATTTACGGTTTCAATTGGCAACGGGCCAGTTGGAAAACCCACTTAGGATTCGCACTGTGAGAAAAACCTTAGCCCGCATAAAAACAATCCTGCGGGAGCGGGAACTTGAGGCGGAACGTGCCCTGACTAGGGGATAAGCAGAGAAGAAAGGGGGCGGGATAATGGGGAAAGTTGGTAGCCGCAAGGTTAAGGTGCGCCATGGTACTGTAGTTAGCGACAAAATGGATAAAACCATTGTGGTAGAGGTACAGTCAATAGTCCGCCATCCACTGTATAAACGGACCATGAAGCGGACGACAAAGCTGCAGGCCCACGATGAGGAAAACCGCTGCCGGGTCGGTGATCGTGTTAAGGTTGCATCGACGAGACCCTTGAGCAAAAATAAAAGATGGCGTCTAGTGCAAATAATGGAGAAAGCCAAATAAGCGACATATCTACCAGGCACCATAGGGTTGAAGGAGGGTCGTGCCATGATTCAACAGGAGACCAGACTGAAGGTGGCTGACAACACCGGGGCTAAGGAGATTTTATGCATTCGGGTTCTTGGCGGCTCTAGGCATCGTTATGCCAGTGTAGGTGACGTCATTGTCGCTTCAGTTAAACAGGCAACGCCTGGGGGAGTTGTTAAGAAGGGGGAACTGGTGCAAGCTGTTGTTGTGCGGACCAAGAAGGGCCTGCGCCGCCCCGATGGCTCCCATATAAAATTTGATGAAAATGCTGCAGTTATTATTAGGGAGGATAAAAACCCCAGGGGCACTCGTATTTTCGGCCCCGTAGCCCGGGAGCTCCGGGATAAACAGTTTATGAAGATTATTTCCCTGGCACCGGAGGTGCTGTAAAGGACTGCCGGGAAGGAGGGAGAAGGTTTATGAAGCCCAAGCTGAGGATAAAAAAAGGCGATACAGTTGTTGTTTTGGCCGGTAAAAACAAGGGTGACAAGGGTAAGGTTTTACAGGCAATTCCCGCTACCGGGCGAGTTATCGTTGAGGGTGTTAATTTGGTAAAGCGCCACACCCGTGCTACTCCCCAAATGCCCCAAGGTGGCGGGATTATTACCAAGGAAGCTCCCATCCATGCCTCTAATGTAATGCTTGTTTGCGGCAAATGCAAAAAACCCACCCGCACCGGGATGAAGTTCCTAACCGATGGCCAAAAGGTACGGGTTTGCAAGCGTTGTGGTGAAGTTATTGATAAATAAGGGTTGGAAGGGAGGTTGGACCCATGGGTCTGAGGAAACATTATCGGGAAGAGGTTATCCCGGCGCTGAGACAAAAATTTGCATATAAAAATGTTATGGAAGTACCCAAATTGATCAAGGTGGTTGTCAATATGGGGGTAGGGGATGCCATTCAAAACCCCAAGCTCCTTGACGCTGCTGTCAAAGATCTGACAATAATAACTGGGCAAAGACCTGTTATTACCAGGGCAAAAAAATCCGTTGCCAGTTTTAAACTGCGGGCGGGGATGCCCATTGGCTGTAAGGTTACCCTGCGGGGCAGGAGAATGTATGACTTTTTGGGAAAATTATTTAATGTTGCCCTCCCCCGGGTGCGTGATTTTCGCGGTGTTTCACCCCACTCCTTTGACGGCAGGGGTAATTATACCCTGGGGCTACGGGAACAGTTGATCTTCCCGGAAATTGAATATGATGAAGTGGAGAAGATTAGGGGAATGGATGTTGTTATAGTAACCAGTGCCCAGACGGATGAAGAAGCGAGGGAACTCTTGCAGCAATTGGGGATTCCCTTTGTAACGGAATAAGTAAGGGGGGAAGTTAATGGCCAGAAAGGCACTTATAGAAAAGTGGAAAAGGGGCTCTAAGTACAAAGTGCGGGAATACAACCGGTGTCGCATTTGTGGTCGGTCCCGGGCCTACCTACGCAAATTTGGTATGTGCCGGATTTGTTTCCGGGAAAAAGCCCATCGGGGTGAAATCCCTGGTGTCACTAAGGCCAGTTGGTAAGCCTTAATCCTTTACGGAGGTAGGAAGGAGGTTAATACAATATGTCTATGACAGATCCTATTGCCGATATGCTGACCAGGATTAGAAATGCCACCATGGTTTATCACGATTCTGTAGACATTGCCAGCTCTAAAATGAAGCTCTCTGTGGCGGAAATCTTGAAAAATGAGGGGTATATCCGGGATTATACCTTTTTAAAAGATGATAAACAGGGGATTTTGCGTATTTACTTAAAGTACGGTCCCAACAGGGAGAAGGTCATTGGAGGCCTAAAGCGCATTAGCAAGCCAGGCCTGCGGGTGTATGCCGGTAAAGAGGAGTTACCCCGGGTGTTGGGGGGCTTGGGAATAGCCATTGTCTCCACATCAAGGGGGCTTATGACTGACCGCCAGGCCCGTAAGGAGGGTATCGGCGGTGAGGTGGTATGTTATGTTTGGTAGCCATTTTGCCTTGAGTGGCCAGTGAAGGAGGTGGGACCATGTCTCGTATTGGAAAATTGCCCATTGAAATTCCCCAGGGGGTGGAGGTGAACCTCATGGGTGATAAGGTGACGGTTAAAGGGCCCAAGGGCGAATTGACAAAGAGTTTCCCCGGGGAAATAAAAATAGAGGTCCATGATAATCAGGTGCTGGTAAGGCGGCCGGAGGATAAGAGATACAAATCCTTCCACGGCTTGACAAGGACCCTGGTGGCCAATATGATTGAGGGCGTTACCAAGGGCTTTCAAAAGAATTTGGAGATTGTGGGTGTGGGCTATCGGGCTGCCCTACAGGGAAACAAACTGGTACTACAGTTGGGTTATTCCCATCCTGTGGAATTTGTGACCCCGGCGGGAATTGAAATTGAAGTACCGTCCCCCACCAAAATTTCCATAAGGGGAATTGACAAGGAACAGGTCGGAGCCCTGGCGGCTGACATTCGGGCCCAAAGGGTACCGGAGCCTTACAAGGGTAAGGGTATTCGTTATGAAGGTGAATACGTTCGCCGCAAGGTGGGTAAGGCTGGGGCATAGGTTAGCCACTGGCCAAGTATTTTGATTGGGGGAAAGGAGCGAAGCCCAAATGCCAAGGGAAAGTCGTAATAGGGCTAGAATTAAACGGCACAAACGGGTACGGAACAAGGTGTTTGGCCTAGAGACCCAACCCCGGCTCAATGTTTTCCGCAGCCACAAGCATATCTACGCCCAGATCATAAATGATCGGACGGGTACAACTTTAATTGCAGCTTCAAGCCTTGATCCGGAACTTGGGGATATGGCTTATGGTGGGAATATTGCGGCCGCCAAGAAGGTTGGGACCCTTCTGGCTGAGAGGGCCCTAAAGAGGGATATTGTTCGGGTTGTTTTTGACCGGGGCGGTTACAAGTATCATGGCCGGGTGGCTGCCCTTGCGGAGGCGGCCCGGGAGGCGGGGTTAGAATTTTAGCTAAGGAGGAGGGAGAGATATATGCACAGGGAAGACAATGCAGCCGCTGAAATAGAGGAAAAGGTTGTCAGCATTAACCGGGTAGCCAAGGTGGTTAAGGGTGGTCGGCGCTTTAGTTTTAGTGCCCTGGTGGTTGTAGGCGATAAGGCGGGCCGGGTAGGTTTTAGCCTGGGCAAGGCCGGAGAGGTCCCCGAGGCAATTCGCAAGGGGGTAGAGGGTGCCAAAAAGAATATGATTGATGTTCCTATTCTGGGAACCACCATACCCCATGAGATTATAGGCCGCTTTGGGGCCGGGAAGGTACTTTTAAAGCCGGCTGCGGAAGGGACTGGTGTCATCGCCGGGGGCCCGGTGAGGGCGGTTCTGGAATTGGCTGGGGTACGGGATATCCTGACAAAATCCTTGGGCTCGGCCAACGCCAATAATATGGTCAGGGCCACCATGGAGGGGCTTAAATCATTGAAAACTCCCCGGGAAGTAGCCAGGCTGCGGGGCATACCGGAGGAAAAGCTGTTAGGCTAGGAGGTAGTTTACCATGGACCTTTTGAAGATTACCCTCAGGCGCAGTCTAATTGGAGCCCAGCCGCGTCAGCGGGCTACAGCCAAGGCTCTGGGGCTGACTAAAATGCATAAAAGTGTTTTACAAAGGGACAATCCCCGAATCCGGGGGATGATTGCTAAAATTAATCATCTGGTGGATGTGGAAGAAGTAGCAGGGGAGTAATAATTTCTGCAAAGGGAGGCTGGACCCCGTAATGCCTTGGACGACAGGAATTTGCCCGCTTCTATGCTGGGCCGGGGAATAGCCCGATGAAAACAAAGGGGGTGTAGGACTGTGAAACTCCATGAATTAAAATCACAGCCGGGGGAAAGACGGCCCCGGAAACGTGTGGGTAGGGGCACTGCTTCTGGCTTGGGCAAAACATCGGGCCGGGGCCAGAAGGGGCAGAAGTCCCGCTCTGGGGGCGGTACACGGCCGGGTTTTGAGGGAGGCCAAATGCCTATTTACATGCGGCTGCCCAAACGGGGTTTTAAAAATATCTCCCGGAAGGAATATGTGGTGGTAAATATCGAGGATTTGAACAAATTTGCCGATGAAACGGTGGTTACCCCCGAATTATTGCGGGAAAGTGGTATAATTAAAAAGGTTCACCCGGGGGTAAAGATTTTGGGTCGGGGTGAGCTGGAAAGGAAACTGGAGGTTCGGGCCAACGGTTTTAGTAAGTCTGCTGTGGAGAAGATTACTGCAGCGGGTGGGAAAGCAGAGGTGATTTAGGTGTTTGAAGCCCTGCGCAATGCTTGGAAGATTCCGGAGTTGCGGCAGCGGATCAAGTTTACCTTCTTTATGTTTTTAGTATTTCGAATTGGATCCCACATCCCGGTGCCCAATATAGATGTAAGCAAGATTCAGGAATTTTTAGAAGCGGGAACACTGTTCGGTTTCCTTGATTTATTTTCTGGGGGGGCGCTGAAGAGTTTCTCCATCTTCGCCCTCAGCATTACACCTTATATTACTGCTTCGATTATCATGCAGTTGTTGACCATAGTTATTCCCAGGCTGGAGGAGTTGGCCAAGGAGGGGCAAGAAGGGCAGGAGAAAATTAGCCAATACACTCGCTATGCTGCCATTATCCTGGCTTTTATTCAGGCCGTGGGCATGAGTATGTGGATGCGCAATGCTGTTATTGAACCTACCCGCCTGACCTTCTTTGTCATTGCCATTACCCTGACGGCGGGGACGACATTTTTAATCTGGTTGGGGGAGCAGATTACGGAAAAGGGCATAGGAAATGGGATTTCCCTTATTATATTTGCCGGTATCGTGTCCCGGTTGCCCAGTAGCATGGGCAAGCTCCTGACTTATGTCCAGGTTAAGGCCATCAATATTTTGAATGTCTTGGCCCTGGCGGTCGTGGTTTTGCTGGTAATCGCCGCCATTATATATATTCAAGAGGGTGAGCGCCGGATCACCGTTCAGTATGCAAAGAGGGTGGTGGGGCGCAAAATTTATGGGGGGCAAAGTACCCATATTCCCCTCAAGGTCAACCAGGCTGGCGTCATCCCCATCATCTTTGCCAGCTCGGTGTTGATGTTTCCCGGTACGGTGGCCCAGTTTATCAATCATCCTTGGGCCCAGGCAGTGGCTGGCTGGTTGCAGTTTGGGACCTTTCTCCATACCAGCCTCTATGTGCTATTGACCATCTTCTTTACCTACTTCTACACAGCCGTTAGCTTTAATCCCATGGATGTGGCGGATAATATGCGCAAGTACGGTGGTTTTATTCCGGGACTTCGCCCGGGGCGCAGGACAGGCGAGTATATCGAGCGTATTCTCAGCCGGTTGACGCTGGTTGGGGCCTTGTTCATCGCAGCCATTGCAGTGATGCCGGTGTTTATGGGCAGGTTGACGGGTATTGAAGGAATTTATTTTGGTGGTACTGGGGTTCTCATCGTGGTTGGGGTGGCCCTGGAAACCATGAAACAGATTGAAGCCCATATGCTCATGCGCCATTACGAAGGCTTTATGAAGAAATAGGCTGGGCTTCTAAGATGATGAAGGGGAGGGGGGGAAATGATGCACCTAATTATGCTGGGCCCCCCGGGATCGGGAAAGGGCACCCAGGGGGAAATGGTGGCCCAGGCCTTGGGACTCCCCCATATCGCCACTGGGGATATTTTCCGGCAGGCGGTGAAGGAATCGACAAAAATGGGGCGGAAAGCCCAGCTTTACATGGAACGGGGGGAATTGGTGCCCGATGAGGTTGTGGTGGGAATTGTCTCCGAAAGGCTAAAAAAACCCGACTGCAAAGGGGGATTTGTTCTAGATGGTTTTCCCCGGACAGTGGCCCAGGCGGAGGCCCTAAATGGCATTTTGCTCGGGCTGGGGAAAAAACTGGATGGGGCCATTCTCCTGGAGGTTGAAAGGGAGATACTGGTTGAAAGGTTGTCTGGACGCCGGGTCTGCCGCCAGTGTGGGGCCACTTATCATCTTGAACATACGCCCCCCGGGGAGCCGGATCGCTGTGATAAGTGTGGGGGCCAGCTGTATCAGCGGAAGGATGATGGGGAGGAAACTGTCCGGCGCCGCCTAAATGTCTACGCAGAGGAGGCGGGGCCCCTGGAGGCTTACTATCAAGAACGCGGTTTACTGCGCATTGTCCCCGCCAACCAGCCGATAAAGATGGTTTTTGCCGATATTTTGCGGAAATTGGGGAGAGGGCAATAATGATCCTTTTAAAATCTGAGCAGGAAATTGAAATTATGGCTGAGGCAGGCCGCCTTGTGGCGGCCACATTGGCCAAGCTAAAACAGGCGGTTGAACCGGGCATTACCACCCTGGAATTGGATGAAATAGCCGCATCCTTCATCAAGGGCCAGGGGGCAAAGGCCGCCTTTAAGGGTTATCATGGTTTCCCGGCCAGCATTTGTGCTTCTATCAACGAAGAAGTTGTCCACGGTATTCCCAGTTTAAGGAAACTGGAAAATGGAGATATTATTAGTATTGATGTGGGTGTAATATTAAATGGTTAGGTGGGTGATGGGGCGACTACGCTGCCAGTGGGGGAGGTGCGGGCCGATGTTTTGGAATTACTGCGGGTTACGGAGGAATCCTTGGCCCGGGGAATAGCCCAGGCCCGGGAGGGCAACCGCCTCTCGGATATCTCCCATGCGGTGCAAAGCCATGTGGAGAAAAATGGTTTTTCCGTAGTGCGAGATTATGTGGGTCATGGTATTGGGCGCCAGATGCATGAGGATCCCCAAATTCCCAACTTTGGGCCCCCGGGACGCGGCCCCAGGTTGCTGGAGGGAATGGTGCTGGCCATTGAACCGATGGTCAATATGGGGGACTACCATGTGAAAACCTTGGCTGATGACTGGACGGTTGTGACTGAGGATGGGCAGCCTTCCGCCCATTTTGAACATACCGTTGCCATCACCGCCGATGGCCCTGTTATTTTGACCAGCCTGGGCTAAGGAGGAAGAGGAAGATGACTGCTGATAGGCTCCGGTTGGGGCAATTGGTTAGTTCCAAGGCCGGGAGGGATTGTGGTCAACACTATCTGGTAGTGGGGAAGTCCGAGGATGGCTTTGTTTTTGTCTGCGATGGTAGAAGGCGGGGGTTGGCTAATCCCAAAAAGAAGAATGTCAAGCATTTGCTCTATCACCGGGAAAGGGCGACGGATATAGAAAGGAAGCTTGAGGCGGGGGAAGAGGTTACCGATGGAGAAATCCGGGATAAACTGGCCGAATTTGGCCGCTAGGGATGACAGGGAAATCTTTGCCTATAAGGAGGGTGAAAAACTAGATGCCCAGGGGTGATGTTATAGAGGTTGAGGGTAAAGTTGTCGAGCCATTACCTAATGCAATGTTTAGAGTGGAGTTGGATAATGGCCATAAGATATTGGCCCATGTTTCCGGGAAAATTAGAATGCACTTTATTCGTATTTTGCCGGGGGATAGGGTTCGGGTAGAGCTTTCACCTTATGATTTAAGTCGTGGTCGAATTACTTACCGCTATAAGTAAGGCGGTCAGAAAAAGGAGAGTTGGCAATGAAGGTAAAGCCCTCAGTAAAGCCTATTTGTGAAAAATGTAAGGTTATCAGGCGCAAGGGCAGGGTTATGGTTATTTGTGAAAATCCTAAACACAAGCAGCGGCAGGGTTAGGCTGAGATGGAAGGCTAGAGAAGGAGTAAATCAGGAGGTGGAGATACAATATGGCACGTATTGCCGGGGTAGACCTACCCAGGGATAAAAGAGTGGAAGTGGCCTTAACTTACATCTATGGGATTGGGCGCAGCAGCGCCAGAAAAATTGTGCAGGATGTGGGAGTTAATGCCGACACCCGGGTACGGGACCTCACCGAGGAGGAAGTTAGTAGACTGAGGGAATATATCGATAAAAACATTCGGGTGGAGGGGGATGTCCGCCGTGATGTGGCCCTTGATACCAAGAGGCTGATTGAAATTGGCACTTATCGTGGGATAAGACATCGCCGGGGTATGCCTGTCCGGGGACAGCAGACCAAGACCAATGCCCGCACCAGGAAGGGCCCGAAAAAGACAGTGGGTATAAGGCGGAGATAAACTCCTGGTATTTTCCTTGAGGAGGGATGAAGCAGATGGCTAGAAAAAGACCAACGCAAAGGGTTAGACGGCGGGAGCGCAAAAATATAGAACGCGGAATTGCCCACATCCGTTCTACCTTTAACAATACCGTTATTACTATTACCGATAGGAGCGGCAATGCTGTGTCCTGGGCCAGTTCCGGTGGGGCTGGGTTTAAGGGTTCACGAAAGGGAACCCCCTTTGCCGCTCAGATGGCGGCGGAGTCGGCGGCTAAACAGGCGATGGAACATGGGATGCGGGAAATTGAGGTAAATGTTAAGGGGCCCGGCTCCGGCCGGGAGGCAGCAATTCGTTCCCTACAGGCAGCAGGCCTGGAGGTAAGCCTGATAAGGGATGTAACTCCAATTCCCCATAATGGCTGTCGGCCACCCAAACGGAGAAGGGTCTAGCTCTTCTGGGGGAATTTTGCCATGCTATTTCGGAAAAAAGTGGAGGTGTGATAAGAGTTATGGCCAGATATATAGGACCCGCCTGTAGGCTCTGCCGGCGGGAGGGGATTAAACTTTATCTCAAGGGGGATAAGTGCTATACAGACAAATGTCCCATTGAACGCCGGGCCTATCCACCGGGAGCCCACGGACAGGGACGTCGGCGGAGAAAGGCTTCGGAATATGGTTTGCAGTTGAGGGAGAAGCAAAAGGCCAAGCGTTTCTATGGGATGATGGAAAACCAATTCCACCGTTTCTACCTTTTGGCCAGCCGGCAAAAGGGTATTACAGGGGAAAACCTGATGATTCTTTTGGAAAGCCGTTTGGACAACGTTATTTACCGGTTGGGCCTGGCTAGATCCAGGAAGGAGGCCCGGCAGTTGGTGCTCCACGGGCATTTTACTGTAAATGGGCATAAGGTGGATATTCCGTCTTATCGGGTAAAGGAAGGCGATATCATTGGTGTAAGGGAAAGGAGTAAGAACAGCCCTCGCTTTAAGGAACTTGCCGAGCTGGCGGCGGATAAGACCGTTCCACCGTGGCTGGAAAAGGATGAGGAAAAATTGGGGGGGAGGGTTCTTCGGCTGCCGACTCGGGAGGAAATCGATGTGCCGGTGGAAGAACACCTCATCGTTGAGCTTTACTCCAAGTAAGGGAGCATATTATCATTTGACTATGCTGTCTAAATCCTCCAGGGCTCACCCACACTTACACTATCCTCTTTTTTGCTGGTCTGAGGCGTGATGTGTTAGAAGAGGAGGGTTACTGAAGAACATGATTGAGATTGAAAAGCCAAGAATAGAAGTGCTGGAGTTGGCTGAGGATAATACCTATGGTAAGTTTGTCATTGAACCTTTGGAAAGGGGATACGGTACTACCTTGGGCAACTCCCTGAGGCGGATTTTACTGTCCTCCCTGCCGGGAGCGGCAATAACTTCTGTTAAAATTGAAGGGATCCTCCACGAGTTTTCTACTGTTCCCGGTGTAGTAGAGGATGTACCCCATATTGTCTTAAACCTCAAGGAGCTGGCCCTTAAGCTCCATGGGGATGAACCCAAGACAATTAGTGTCAGCTTTGAGGGTGAAGGAGTCATAACCGGGGGAGATATTGTTACAGATCCGGATATTGAGATTTTAAATCCTGATCATGTCATAGCCTCCCTTGAGGAAGGGGCCCACCTTGAGATGGAGATTACCGTCGATAAGGGGCGGGGCTATCGACCGGCGGAGCGCAATAAAAAGGAGACGGATCCCATTGGTACAATCCCCATAGACTCTATCTTCACCCCCATAAGAAAGGTTAACTACCAGGTGGAGGACACCCGGGTGGGGCAAATGACAGACTATGACAAGCTTACTTTGGAGGTCTGGAGCAATGGCAGTATCCGCCCTGATGACGCTACCAGTTTGGCAGCCAAGATCCTCTCCGAACACTTGTCGCTTTTTATTGAATTGACCGAGACCGCCGATGATGTGGAAATTATGGTGGAGAAGGAAGAGGATGAAAGGGATAAGGTTCTGGAAATGGTTATTGAAGAACTTGACCTTTCGGTTCGCTCCTATAACTGCCTAAAGCGGGCGGGAATTAATAATGTGGGCGAGTTAATTCAAAAAACGGAAGAAGATATGATGAAGGTCAGGAATTTGGGGAAAAAGTCATTACAAGAGGTGCAAAATAAGTTGGCATCCTTGGGCCTTTCCCTAAAGGAAAAGGAAGAATAGTATTTGGATAAGGAGGTGCACCCCATGGCCCAGAGAAAATTAGGCCGCACCAGTTCCCATAGGGAGGCAATGTTGAAGAATGCCCTTGTTTCCCTTTTTAAACATGAGAGAATCAAAACCACAGAAGCCAGGGCAAAGGAAATTAGCTCCTTGGCGGAAAAACTCATTAGCCTGGGGAAAAGGGGGGATTTACACGCCCGCCGTCAGGCCGCGGTTTATATCCGGGATAAGGAAATATTAAAAAAGCTCTTTGATGAAATTGCCCCTGCCTACGAAGAAAGAGCGGGTGGTTATACCCGTTTGTTCAAGCTAGGACCCCGCCGGGGTGATGCCGCTCCACAGGCTATCCTTGAGCTTGTGAAGTAATCGGCAGTTTACGGGGACTAGGATCTGGGCACATACCGGCCCTTAATTTTACCAGTACTGTATGTATTACAGGGGCCAGCTTGTATGCACAGGGGGTCCCTACTTTATTGGCTGGCAAGTGTCTCCAGTTGGGCTGGGGGGAGAAACCATGTTTAGGATAAGAGGATTGTATCATTATTACAATGAGGGGCAGGAGAACCAACTGACAGCCCTAAGGGATATTAACCTAGATATAAAAAAGGGTGAATTTCTCACCGTTATAGGTACCAATGGTTCCGGCAAATCTACCTTGGCCAAACACCTCAATGCCTTGCTTTTACCCTCCCGGGGTACTGTTTTGGTAAAGGGAATGGATACCCGTGAGGAAGATTTGCTTTGGGATATTAGGCAAACGGTGGGTATGGTTTTCCAAAATCCCGATAATCAGATTGTGGCCACTACCGTTGAGGAGGATGTCGCCTTTGGGCCGGAAAATTTGGGCCTGGCGCCGGGGGAGATTAAGAGGAGGGTGGCTGAAGCCCTGGACATAGTGGATATGGGACCCCATCGCTTTTCTGCCCCCCACCTTCTATCCGGGGGTCAAAAACAGCGAATTGCCATTGCCGGTGTAATTGCCATGCGGCCGGAGTGTATTGTTTTGGATGAGCCCACGGCCATGCTGGATCCTTCGGGGCGTAGGGAAGTGATGGAAACCGTTCTCAAGTTGAATAGGGAAGAGGGAATTACGGTTGTACACATTACCCACTATATGGATGAGGCTGTTTTTTCCCAGCGGGTCCTGGTTATGGAGGAAGGCAGGATTGTACTATCTGGCAAGCCACGGGAAATCTTCAGTCAAGTCGAGGGGATTAAAAGAATTGGCTTGGATGTTCCCCAGGTAACGGACCTGGCTAGCCGCCTCAAGCGGGATGGCTACCCCTTGTCGCCGGGAATTTTAACGGTGGAAGAGATGGTGAAGGAATTATGTCAATTCGGGTAGAAAATCTTTCCCACATCTACATGCCTGGCACCCCCATGGAATCTGTAGCCTTGGAGGGTATCAGCCTGGAAATTAAAGCTGGTGAATTCGTGGGCCTCATCGGGGAGACGGGGTCGGGGAAATCAACCCTTATCCAACACTTCAATGGCCTTCTTAAGCCTACTGCGGGCAAGGTATATGTGAATGGAATTGATATTGGCCGCAGGGGTACAAGCCTAAAGGACATCCGCCGACGGGTGGGCCTGGTTTTTCAATACCCCGAGCACCAGCTCTTTGAAGAAACAGTACATGCTGATATTGCTTATGGCCCCAGCAATATGGGCCTGGAGGGGGAGGCGTTGAAGCAAAGGGTTCGGGAGGCCATGACCATGGTCGGCATCGACTATGAAGAATTGAAGGATCGCTCCCCCTTTGAGCTCAGTGGCGGGCAAATGCGACGGGTGGCCATGGCCGGTGTGCTGGCCATGAAACCGGAGGTTCTAATTTTGGATGAACCGACGGCGGGCCTCGATCCCCGTGGCCGGGAGGAAATTTTGCAGCAAATAAAGGCTCTGCACCGGGAATTTGCCCTGACGGTGGTCTTGGTATCCCACAGTATGGAGGATGTGGCGCGCTTGGTAGAAAGATTGCTGGTCATGCATAGGGGTAAACTTGTCCTGACAGGCCCAACCCGAGAAATTTTTGCCCGGGGAGAGGAACTAAAGAAAATGGGCCTGGGTGTCCCCCAGGTGACGGAGCTATTTCACCACTTGCAAGGTTGCTTTCCCACCTTGAAATCCGACGTTCTGACAGTGGAGGAAGCCCACCGGGAAATAGGCGGATATTTGCAGCGGAAAAGGGGTAAAGTCCATGCTTAAGGATATAACCATTGGGCAGTATATCCCCGGGGAT
>JAAYSG010000011.1 GCA_012518435.1 Bacillota bacterium | reverse complement strand
GATTCCAAGATAATCTCATTACCCGGCCTGGTGTGGGTCAGGATAGATACCAGATTGCCCATGGTACCGCTGGTAACAAAGAGCCCAGCCTCCTTTCCCAACATTTCCGCCGCCATTTCCTCCAAACTGCGGATAGTTGGATCCTCCCCATAAACATCATCGCCAACTTCGGCCCGGGACATGGCCCGGCGCATCTCAGGCGTTGGTACTGTAATCGTATCACTTCTCAGATCAATAACCTTGCCCATATATGAACATCCTCCTTTGCCAGGCAAATTAGTTAGCCAGTCAGTACAGGCCTTGCAAACCCGGCCGGGTGTTACAGACAGGTATTCAGCAAATAAGGGGAAATACCTCCCCTTGTTTCAATTTTCCCCGGGGAGGGCCCGACAGGCAATGATCCCATTGGGGGTTACTATTTTATGTACAGCCCTATCATGTTCTTCCCTGGGTATTTGCTCCCGCACCTGAAAATCAAAGGCCAAGGCAACTAAAACGGTCCGGGGATCCAGCTGGGCCAAAAGACGATCATAATAGCCGCCTCCCCGCCCCAGCCTGTTCCCCTCTAAGTCAAAGGCCAAACCTGGAAGAATAACAAGATCCAGCTGGCCAGGGTCGTGGGGACGTAAAAATTCGGCCTTGGGTTCCAAAAGGCCATAGTGTCCCACAGATAACTCAGATAGATCCCGCAGACGGGAGACCAACAGGCTCCTCTGGGCGGGTAAACAGGAGGGTACAAATATCTCCTTTCCCTCCTCTAGGGCCTGGGATATAAAGGGAATGGTCTCTATTTCCAAGCCCACCCCCACGTAATACATAACCCGGCGGGCTTCCCGATAATAGTGGAGGTCCGCCAGACGTTGTCCTATTTTACTGGTCCCTTCCGCCTTCTTTTGAGGGGACAATCCCCGCAATTTATTTAACAGGTCCAAGCGCATTTTGGCCTTTCGTTCCCCAACAGCCATGACGTTCCTCTTCCCCCTCCCCCATCGCCAAAATATCCCGCACCACCACGCCGGCTAAAAATAATCCTGCCACCGGGGGGACAAAGGCAATACTACCTATAATCCCCCTCCCACTGGCACCAGCAACCTGCCCTTCCCCAAGCCCGGCCCGTGGCTTTAAGGGTGGCTCCGTGGAAAAAACAACCTTAACGCCCCCCTGTAAACCCCGACGCCTCAGTTCCCGGCGCATTACCCGGGCCAGGGGACAAGTATGGGAAGCAGAAATATCCGCCACCTGAAAGAGCCGGGGATCCAATCTATTCCCCGCCCCCATGGCAGAGACAATTGGTATTGCAAGTTCACGGGATTTCACAATGAGATCCACCTTGGCACTGACGGTATCCAAGGCGTCTACAATATAATCAAACCCTAAATTAAATAGTTCCCCACCTTCCCCAGGACCGTAAAAGATGGGGTGTGTTTCCACCACCGCCTTTGGATTAATCCTTCCAATCCGCCGGGCCATCACTTCAACCTTTAGCTGCCCCAGGGTGTCCAAGGTTGCCGGAAGTTGACGATTTAGATTGGACTGGGAAACACGATCATGATCAATGAGGGATAAATGCCCAATTCCGGAACGGGCCAGGGCCTCTGCCGCATAGGAACCAACCCCACCCAATCCGAACACCGCCACCCGGGCCGCTGCTAGTTTTTCCACCGCGGCGGTACCCAACAATATTTCCGTGCGGGAAAACGGAGCCTCCACGGACAATCCCCCCAAATAGGATAACCTTCCTTATTTCCACCCCAAAAGGTCTTTTAAGGTTAAGGGGCGGCAAAATAAAAAAGGAGCATAAAAGTTGCCCCCACCATGCCGTGAGTCGATAGTTTTTGAAGCTCTCGCTTACAAAGTGGGTGCCCTCCTGAATAATTTGTGCGTCCCCACGCCGGGGCATGCACGCCCTAGCCAGAGTCCAGGCTCCCTTTTCCAAGGTGTTGGCTCAAAAATTACCGACTTGCGTCACGGGCACAGCAGGGAAACTCCGATGCCCTTCAACTATTTACTGTAACATCATCTTAGCATAGGGAATATAGATTTGCAAGTGACAAATATTTACCTTAAAGGCGCTAAACAGCGGGATACCTTACCCAACATATCCAAAGGGCATTTTAAGATGTCAGAGAAAGTAATGGCGCCAAAAGAAAGGCTTTTTATATTTTATATGTTTTTAAGGTGCAAATCCCGCAACTGCCTTTCTTCCACCGTGGCCGGGGCCCCCGTCAAAAGACAGGTACCGCTGGTGGTTTTGGGAAAGGCTAGGACATCCCTTATGTTTTCCGAACCCGTCAGCAACATGACCAGGCGGTCGAAACCAAAGGCAATGCCCCCGTGGGGGGGAGTACCATATTCAAAGGCTTCCAAAAGAAAGCCAAACTTCTCCCTGGCTTCTGCGGCCGTAATGCCCAAGGTGGCAAACATCTTCTCTTGCAGCTCCCGCTTATAAATGCGCATACTGCCCCCACCCAATTCAACCCCGTTTAGAACCAAATCATAGGCCTGGGCCCGGACCTGTTCCGGTGCAGATTGCAAAAGCTCTAGATCCTCCTCCACGGGACTGGTAAAGGGATGGTGCATGGCCCTATAGCGTTTTTCCTCTTCATCCCATTCCAAAAGGGGAAAATCCACTATCCAGACAAAATTCAATTTCCCCTCCGGAATTAAACCTGTTTTTTCCGCCAAATGCAAACGTAGATGCCCCAGGGAATCCGCCACAACCCTGGCCGGTCCCGCAACAAGGAGTAGCAAATCTCCTTCTTGGGCCTTTAGGATATTGCACAAGTCTTCCTTTTCCCGGGGAGAGAGAAACTTGGCAATGGGGGAATTGACACCATCTCCGGTAACCCGGAGCCAAACCAAGCCCCGGGCCCCAAATTGGGCCACATACCCAGTTAATTCATCAATTTCTCGTCTGGTTAAAGACGTCCCACCAATTAGGTTCAGGCCTTTGACTTGCCCGCCCCCCTCCACCACACTACGAAAGACCTTAAATTCACTTTGGGCAACTAGAGCCGATACATCTACCAATTCCATACCAAAGCGAAGATCTGGTTTATCAGTGCCAAAACGGGCCATGGCCTCCCGGTAGCTCAGGCGGGGAAAGGGTAAGGGCAATTCAACATCCATGACCTGGGCAAAAACCTGGGCCATCATCCCTTCCATAATTCCCAGGAGCTCTTCTTGGTCACAAAAGGACATCTCAATATCAATTTGGGTAAATTCCGGCTGCCGATCAGCTCGCAGATCCTCGTCCCGGAAACAGCGGGCAATTTGATAATAACGCTCCAGGCCGGAAATCATTAACAGCTGTTTGAAGAGCTGGGGCGATTGGGGTAGAGCATAAAAATTACCAGGACTTTGGCGACTGGGAACCAAAAAATCCCGGGCACCCTCGGGGGTGCTGCGGGTGAGCATGGGGGTCTCCACCTCAATAAAGCCTTCCTGGGAAAGATAATCCCGCACGGCCTTGGCGGCCCAATGGCGAGTAATAAGGTTCCTTTGCATATCGGGACGCCGCAGATCAAGGTAGCGATACTTCAGGCGTACATTTTCCTCAACATTGACCTCCTCCTTAATGTAAAAAGGGGGGGTTTTGGACCGATTCAGTATCCTAAGTTCCTGGGCATATACCTCCACATCACCCGTACCAAGGTTAGGGTTAATGGTACCCTCCGGGCGGGAAGAAACCAGGCCCTTAATAGCCAGGACAAATTCACTCCGGACCTCCTCCCCCCTTTGGAAGGATTCTAAGTGATATTCTGGGCTTAAAACAACTTGAACAACTCCACTCCGATCCCGAAGGTCAATGAAAATCAAACCACCATGGTCTCGCCGCCGCTGTACCCACCCCATCAATATCACTTCTTGTCCCACATCATCCTGCCGCAGGAGACCACACCCATGGCTTCTTCTCAAGCCCTTTTTACCTTTCATCTTCCATTCCTCCCATCAAGGCCAGTATCCTTTGGCTAATCTCCCCTAGGGGCACTTCAGCCTGTTTGCCCGTCGCCATTTCCCGCAGGATAACCACATCGCGGGCTAGCTCCTCCTCCCCCACCAATATCACAAATGGGGCACCATACCTATGGGCCTGTTTCATCTGCGCCTTCAAACTACGCCCCAGGTAATCCTTGTCGGCCCGAATACTGTGCCGCCGCAATTCATAAAGAATTCCAAAGGCGGGGCCCTGCACCCCGGCGCCAATACTGGCTACGAATACATCAAGGGGCTCCAAACCCGGCAATTCTATGCCGCTGTTTTCCAAGGTGAGGAGCAACCTTTCCATACCCAGGGCAAATCCCACCCCGGGTGTTGGCTGCCCGCCACATTCCTCAACCAGTCCATCATAGCGGCCACCCCCACAGATAGTCCCCTGGGCCCCCAATTCCCGGCTTATTATTTCAAAGACAGTTTTGGTGTAATAATCCAACCCCCGCACTAGGCTGGGGTTGAGCTGGTATTTTACACCCAGATCCCCCAGATAGGCCTGGACCTGGGCAAAATGTTCCTTACACTCGGCACATAGATAGGCACCGAATTCCGGTGCCCCTTGGGCAATCCCCCGGCAGCCTTCCTGCTTGCAATCTAAAACCCGCAGGGGATTATGTTGATACCGAGCCTGACAATCGCGGCAAAGCCCTTCTATATGTTGCGAAAGATAATCTAACAGCTTGGCCCTGTATGCACCCCGGCATGCCGGGCAGCCAATACTATTGAGATGTACCTCCAAGTTCTTCAGCCCCAGATGGGCAAAAAGATGTACCGCCAGTAAAATAACCTCGGCATCCGCCGCTGGCTCCCCAGCCCCGATAACCTCCACCCCAAATTGATAGAACTGGCGATACCGGCCCGCCTGGGGACGATCATAGCGGAACATGGGGCCCATGTAATATAATTTAACCGGCTGGGGTTGGGCATAAAGTTTATTTTCCAAATAAGCCCTGACAGTTGAAGCGGTAGCCTCGGGCCGCAAGGTCAGCCATCTTTCCGCCCTGTCCTGAAAGGAATACATCTCCTTTTGGACAATATCCGTTGTCTCCCCAACACCCCGGAGAAAAAGTTCTGTATGCTCAAAAATGGGGGGTCTAATTTCAGAGTAAGCATAGAGGCGGCAGTATTTTCTAATCTGGTCCTCCAGGTAATGCCACTTTTCCACTTCCGGGGATAGGATATCCCGTGTTCCCCGGGGAGCTGACATGAACAAATCCATCTCCTCCTCAAGTAATAGTTCCCATGGATAACCCCAATGACATAAAGCCCCCCGTCTCTACCAGTCTTAAGAGACGAGAGGCCTAGCACTCCCGCGGTACCACCCTATTTTGGTTGGCCCAAAATTGGCCATCCCCCTTAGGCCATAACGGCGGCCACCCGGACAAGCCTACTGGGCCATGGGCCTTTTGGTTGTCACCTTCGGGGTGTCCTTCAGTCAAGCCGGTCTTGAGGGCTGCTTCCAATCACGGCATCCCCTCCCTGGCAAGGGGCATGACCTACTTTTCCCCAGCATCAGCAGTTGCCTTTATCTTTATTTCCGCCTAATTGTATAATATTTAACCCCATCTGTCAATTGTGGGAATTTTTTGCCCAATGTGTTGCCCCACTTCCCATATAGGGCATAGGCCTTACAGGTCATTCCGGGGAATTTACCACGGAATTGGGCAACCCCCCCGGGGGCCGAAAGCCAATTTTTCTTGGGCAGCTGGTGGCACACAGGGCTGGGTAATAAAGCCGACCTACCCCTTATACAAACGGGGCACTCGCTTGCCAAGGCCCACAGTAAAGGCCCCGGCTAGGGTATCAGACAGATCAGCCAGTTCCGTGACGGTAACTTCCTCATCCCCCTGGCAGCCGATGAGGACAACCTCATCCCCCACCGCCACACCTGGCACCCGCCCCACATCTATCAAGCACTGATCCATACAGATCCGGCCCACGATGGGCGCCCGCCGACCCCGCACTAAAACCTGGCCCTTATTGGAAAGTTCCCTTCTATAGCCATCGGCATAGCCCACAGGTAGGGTGGCAATTTTTGTCCGCCGGTCGGTAAAATAGGTTAAGGAATAACTAATACCCGTCCCCGCCGGTACTTCCTTCAGGAAAACAATACGGGTCTTAAAGGCAAGGGCCGCTTGCAGGGATAAGGGTCGTTTCACATAGGGGCTGGGATAAAGGCCATATAACAAGGATCCAGCCCGGACCAAATCCAAGTGCATGTGGGGTAAATCTAAAATGGCCCCACTGTTGCAAACATGCTTTAAAGGAGGCACTTTAATTCCCCGGGCCTCCAATTCCCCTATCAAGCCCATAAACCGCCGAAATTGTTCCAGGGTGTAATTCTTGTCTTCCTCCTCCGCCGTGGGAAAGTGGGTAAAGATCCCCTCCACATCTATCTGGGGCAGCTGCATCAGGCGGGCCATATAATCAATTGCCTCCGCCGGAGGTATTCCCGTCCGCCCCATACCCGTCTCTATTTTGACATGGGCCAAGGCCTTTTTACCCAGTCTATCGGCCGCCCTGGCCAAGGCAGCAGCCATCTGAGGGGTAGAAATGGCCTGGGCGATCCCCAGTTCCACCAACTTTTCTTCGCCACATCCCGGTATGCCGGCCCCCATTACTAAAATAGGAGCCTTTATACCAGCCTCCCGTAACTCTACCCCCTCATCGGCAGTTGCCACTGCCAAGTATTGAGCCCCCCCCTTGAGGGCCGCCCTGGCACAGGGTACCGCCCCGTAACCATAGCCATCGGCCTTTACCACCGCCATTAATTGGCAGTGGGGGCCTATATATCCCTTTATTTCCCTCGCATTGTGCGCAATAGAGTCCAGATCCACCTCAAGCCATGTTGGTCGCAGCATTTCGCCCGCCCCCTAATTTGCTAAAATCCAATCCCGCCAATAAAAATGGCCACTAACGGGGAGCCAGCCATAGCAGAGCACATATAATCCCATTTTATATATGCCAAGGAAATTGGATATAAAGGCAATAAGGAAAATGAAATGGCCCTGCCAATGGTTCAACTGGAGGATGGTGTATTTCCTCAGACCTTTGCCATATATGGACTCATAATATCATATTTGCAAAAGTAATAATAGGCAGGCGTTGCCCTCCGGGATGGTATTTATAAACATATTCCCCCTTTATCAAGTTCATTCTTCAAATTTTAGTTCCTTTAACCCAATTTCATACTGGGCGCAAAGCATGGCAATATATCCCTCTATGGTGGCCAGGGCCGCATCTGGGTTAATGCCTTCCCGGGGTTGGTGGGTCCAGCCCTCCTTTGCAGGGGACGGCTGGGTTGGGCCGCGCGACCACGGACACAGGCCACCAATTCAACCTTGCCCCGCTACCCCCTACCCCCCGGCAATGGGGGGAAATAGGGCAATCTTGTCCCCGGCCTGTACTTGATAATCTGGCGATTGGTGGCGATTATTGACGAAGTTCATTTTAACTTCCTCCCCAGGTATTCCCAAAACAGCGTAAATTTGGGAAAGATTTGTGTTGGATTCCAACTGAAGGGTAAAGGCCTGGCTACCTTCTCCTTCACCCCGGGGATGATAACGGCGGAGGGTGGCAAAGAGCAAAATCTCTACCTTTACCAAACACATCACCTCCCCATAAAATATATAGGGGCTGCACCCTAAAGGAACAGCCCCATCTGCGGTCAGCCTAGAAATCCCAGACCTCATCCAATTCCTCATCGGGCACATCGTAAACGTGGTTGTGGGGTGGTAACTTTTCGTAGCGCATGAACTCTGGCGGCCGGTCGTCTTTATTGGTAAAGCCAGCACCTTCGTTGAAGGTCCTTTCCAGACGGAGGATTTCCAAACCTTGTTGCACAACATCATCGGGGGTATATTCTGTACCCAAGACACCGTTAACTGTTTCCACCATACCTTCAGTGGCACTGGGAATATCGGTGGTAGCAAAGGTGATGAAGAGGCAATAGCCACTGGAATCGACGAAGGCAGTTACCGCCTGGAAGGCCCGGGAGAGCTCCACTTTATCCCTGGGATCCAGGGGATCCAATTGCCCACCGACACCAAGAATTTCCGGAGCAATGGTGTAGCCAGCTGTGTGATCAGCTCCCATGGGGGTAGTTATATAGGTGATTCCTATTCCCTTGACTGCCCGAGGTTCATAGGCCGGCATGGCTTGATTCTTGACCACCGGCACCCGGACAACACCAAAGGCCCTGCCGGTAAACCCGGCGCCATTACCCAAAATATGGCCCAGGGGTGAACCCTTACCAATTTCCCGCAAAAGTTCAATGGCTGCTTCACCATCACCAAATTCTGCCAGGCCAGCCTCCATGGCTACACCCAGAGTAACACCGGCTTCGATAGTATCTATGCCAACATCATTGCAAATCCTAATCATTTCGGCCACATGGTCCAGGTTATCAACCCCCAGGTTGGCCCCCAAGGACCAGGCGGATTCATATTCGATACAAGAAACATGGTCACTGCCATCGGGACGGGGGTAAACATTGGAACACCGGATGACACAGCCCGGATGGCAGGCATGACCAGTCATGCCAGCACCGCCCCGCTCCTTTATTACCTCTGCCATGTATTCGCCCGAGATCTTTTCCGCACCTTCGAAGACACCCTCCCGGAAGTTTCGAGTGGGCAGCCCGCCGGCCTGGTTGAGAACATTGATGAGGGCGGCAGTACCAAAGGTGTTTAAGGTACCCCCCGGTTGGGTGACACCATGGCTGCGCAGCCCTTCCACCAGTTTCCGCTGGCCCTCTTTAAAGACATCTTCATTGATGGGGGTTATGGGGCAACCACCTTTTTCCACAACTATGGCCTTGAGGCCCTTGCTCCCCATAACCGCACCCAGACCACCCCGACCGGAATAACGGCTGGCCCTATACTCCGGGTCATTGAAGCAGATGCCAGCCATGGTCATTTTCCTTTCGCCGGCAGGACCTATGCAGCAAACGTCATACCTTTCGTATTGCTCATTAAGGTTTGTCACCGTTTCATAGGCACCCTTACCCTGTAATTCATTGGCACAGACCAATTCAGCATCATCTTCCGTGACCTTTAACAAATACAGGTCCTCCTTATTTTCCGGCTGACCCTCGATAACAATTGCCTTATAGCCCAGGCGGGCCAAACTTTGGGAAAAAGGTGTCCCGGAATTGGACTCCTTAATGCCCCCTGTAAGGGGTGATTTGGCTCCCACAGAAATACGCCCCGAGGATGGAGCTGCTGTACCTGTTACTATACCAGGGGCAAAAACCAATTTATTATTGGGGCCCAGGGGATGGCATTCCGGACTAACCTCAGCAGAGATGAGGTTGGATGTCAAACCCCGTCCACCCAACTTACTGTACTTGGCAGGAGCCGTGGAAACATCAACCGTCAAATCGGTCATATTTACCCGGAGAAATTTAGCCATGTTTTAAATTCCCTCCTTTTATATGTTTCTAGTCAACCGACGGGGGGAAAAGAAAAAGACTCTGGGCATCACCTCCAAGGAAAGGATTTACTAACTCCTTTCCAAACACGGGAGGTATACCGGTTTCCCGGACTATACCCATGGGCTGTGCACCTTAGAAAGGTTTCCTTCCGGTAGGAGTCACAGCTCGGAGTCTTTTCAAATGGCTATTAAGTTATCGGAATAGGTTAGCAAGAAGGTTCATTATCTACATTATATTTAGACGCCAATGGAAAAATTCCTTCTTCCATAATGCCAATATTATAATTTATTTCTACAATTTACACATATTGGCAAAGACCGATGGCCGGCGGGGGAAAGGAAGCACCCGGCGGCTTCCCCGTGGTATTGACCTGCAAAATCCTTTAAAACTCACCCAAATTACCATTTACCCAGTCTTTACCTCCACCTTTATACCCTTAATTCGCCCACCAGGATAAGGTGTCAGCAATGGTTTCCGACAGAGGCCGGGGCCGGTAACCCAGTTCCCGGGTGGCCTTGGCATGGGAAAAACGACATTTTTCCCCCACTGTCAATACTGAATAAGTGGTAATCTGGGGAGTAGTGCGAAAGAGGCGATAGTAATGGGGCAAAACCCTGCCCAAGGCCAGGGCTAGTCTGGTCGGCACCACCAGGCCCCGGGAATTGGTCCGGGCTACCGTTCGCACCAGCCCGTGCAGCTCCGTCAGGGAGGCATAAGTGCCACCTAAAATATAAATCTCCCCTCGCCTCCCCCTTTGGGCCACCTTCATAAGGCCAGTTGCCACATCCCGGACATCAACAAAGTCAAATCCTCCATCCACCAGGAGATGGTAGCCGGGGCGAGCCAAGTTGCGGATTAGGCGTCCCATTTCAGAACCCAGGTAGTCGTAGGGGCCAATAACACCACTGGGGCAAGCCACCACAAGGTCAAGGCCAGCCCGGGCAATATCAAGGGCGGCGGCTACGCCTTCGGCCTTGGTACGGTCGTAATTGTTTATGGGTGCCGTCAGGGCTAGGGGGTTTTCCTCATCCACCACTTCTTGCGGGCGGCGGGCAAAGGCATGGACAGAACCCACATGAATGAGGCGCCTCACCTTCATTTTAAGGGCCATCTGAGCCACTATGCGGGCCCCGTCCACATTTACATCCCACATGAGTTTTTCAGCCCCGGGGGTGATGGCAATAATTCCGGCCAGGTTATATACCAACTGTATTCCGCCCATGGCCACCTCAAGGCTTTGCGGATCCAAGACATTTCCTTCCACAACCTCCACATCCAGGTTTTGGGGTAGATTTTGCTTTTCCCCGGGCAAAACCATTACTCGTACATCCTTGCCCCTCTGGACAAGCTTCCTCACCAGCACATTACCAATATGACCTGTGGCACCAGTCACCAGAACCACCCTATCACCCACCTTTATGCCTAGAGCCCTTTCCTAAAGTATTCCTTGGTTAGGTTAATAATAACACCACTCAGGCCCAAAAGACCAATTAAGTTGGGTATGGCCATCAAGCCATTGAGGGTATCGGCCAAGAGCCAAATGGGTTCCAGGGCACCCACAGCCCCCAGGACAATAAAGGGCAAAAAGAGAAAGCGATAGACCTTGGCCGCCATGCTGCCAATTAGGTATTCAACGCACTTTTCCCCATAAAATGCCCAACTAATGAGGGTGGAAAAGGCAAAGAGGACTATGCCAATGGCCACCACAACGCCACCCGGGCCAGGGAGACCTAAATTGAAGGCATGGCTTGTGAGGGCCGCCCCCGTTTTTCCACTTTGCCAAGCCCCTGTAACAACAATGGAAAGGGCGGTTATACTGCAGACAACAATGGTATCGGCAAATACTTCAAAGATACCCCAGAGGCCTTGGCGCACGGGATGGTCGGTTTTTGCCGTGGCATGGGCAATGGGGGCACTGCCCAGGCCGGCCTCATTGGAAAAAACACCCCGGGCAATCCCCATGGTTACAGCCTGCTTAATTGTGGCTCCGGCAAATCCACCTACGGCAGCGGAGGGTGTAAAGGCCAGGCGAAAGATGAGGGCAAAGGCCGCGGGGACGGCGGAAAGTCGGCTAGAAATTATAATAAGACCACCGACAACGTAAAATATGGCCATGAAGGGCACCAGTTTTTCCGCCACTTGGGCAATCCGCTTGATTCCACCCACAACCACAAGTCCCGTTATTAGCATGAGGACAATGCCAGATATGAGGTGGGGAATGGCAAAGTTTGTTGCCAAGGCATCGGCCACGGAGTTGGCCTGGGTAAGATTACCGATGCCAAAGGAGGCAAAGGTGCCAAAGATGGCAAAGAGGGCAGCCAGCCATTTCCATTTATCGCCCAAGCCGTTGGCAATATAGTACATGGGACCCCCGGCCCAGCTGCCATCGGTCTTTCTTTCCCGGTAACGGACGGCCAACACTACCTCGCCAAATTTGGTCATCATGCCAAAGAAGGCCGAAAGCCACATCCAAAAAACAGCCCCCGGGCCCCCGGTGGCAATGGCAGTGGCTACCCCGGCGATATTTCCAGTACCAATGGTTGCCGCCAGGGCGGTGGACATGGCCTGGAAGGGTGTTATATCACCCTCCGCCCCTTCAAACCTTTGTGTAATCTTCCCTATGGTGTTTTTCCACATGTAGCCAAAATGGGATACCTGAATAAAGTTACTGCGAAGGCTAAGGTAGATACCTGTACCCACCAATAAAACCAACATATAAGGACCCCAAACAATATCGTTGAGCCAATCATTAAAGGCCATAACTAATTCCATACGGCTACTCCCCTTTATCTTATGAGCATTTTAAAGCGGATTATCTGTCCCAACCCTCACCCAACACCAGTCACCCCCCTCCGGCGGAAGCAAAAATATTCCGAGGTCAGCTATAGAGAAAGGGCCCCCATGGTGGGGAGATACCCATCTACAGGTTTTTCCCCTCCCCGATGCAGGGCCCAGGATAGGTAACCCCTTTACCGTTGGCAAAAACCTCCTAGGAGCGCAAAAAAGGATTGCTTCTTTTTTCCGTGCCGATATCGGTTTCTGGCCCATGCCCGGGCAAGACCCGGGTTTCCGGGGGCAAGGTCAACAACTTCCCCTTAATGCTAGTCAAAATATCCTCTGGGGAACTCCCGGGGAAATCTGTCCGCCCCACGGAACCGGCAAATAAGGTATCACCGCTAAAGACATGACCCTCACCCAAAAGGCAGATACTGCCCGGGGTATGGCCAGGGGTATGAAGAACCCGATGGGATTCTTGCCCCCAACTTATGATATCCCCGTCCTCCAACAGACGGTCTGCCGCCGGGCTTGTGCAGCGGTCTCCGGTAAAAATGGACAAATTTTTAATTGCGGAAGCCAGCATATGGGCATCCCCGCGATGAATAAGAATTTCTGCCCCGGTGGCCTTCTGAAGGGCCCCATTCCCCCCTATATGATCCCCATGGCCATGGGTATTGATTATATACAGTAAATTTAATCCTTGCTCCTTAATATCTTGCAAAACCGGGGCCGGATCGCCACCGGGATCTATTACCAGTGCCTCATCTCCCTTCCGGCTCACCAGAAGGTAACAATTTGCACCCAAATTCCCCAAGACATACCTTTTTATTTCCATACACCCTTCCCCCCATCTAGGCCTTAAAATGCCTTCCGGCTATCTAATAACAAGGTTACTGGACCATCGTTGTGGATTTCCACCTGCATCAGAGCCTGGAATTGGCCGGTGGCAACCTTTATTTTCGCGGCGCGAAGATGCTGCACAAATTCGTCGTAAAGGGCTTGGGCCTCCGCGGGGCCGGCGGCGGCAACAAAGCTGGGGCGACGCCCCTTACGACAGTCCCCAAGGAGGGTAAACTGAGATACAGCCAAGATTTCCCCTCCCACGTCCATTAGGGAAAGGTTCATTTTCCCATCCTCATCAGCAAAAACCCGCAGGTTAACTATCTTTTCCGCCAAGTACTTGGCATCGGCACCCTTATCACCCTGTCCCACTCCCAACAGCACCACCAGACCGGTGGCAATTTCCCCCACCGTCTTTCCCTCCACTGTAACCCGAGCCTTTTTGACACGCTGAACAACCGCCCGCACTAAAATACCCCCCGCCTATGACATGCTGTTATCCCTAAAACCAGGGTTGAACCTATCCACACTTATTACATCCCGCACCCGTCCCAGCCTTTGCATAAGGAACTTTAATTGTTCCAGGTCTTTGATCTCCAATACAATATCTATATTGGCTATCCCATTTTTATTTGTCCGGGCATTTACTCCCTTGATATTGGTTTTGGTTTCCCCCAGTGACTCCATAACATCCCGCAGTAAACGGGGGCGATCCACCGCCTCCACCTGAATTTCCACCTGGTAATAGGTGGGGTGTTTTTCCTCCCATTCCACCCTAATAACCCGTTCCGGGTTATCGACCTTCATGACATTGGGGCAGTTGGCCCGGTGTACCGATACACCCCGTCCCCTGGTAATATAACCGATGATGGGGTCACCCGGCACCGGATTGCAGCAGCGGGCCAGCCTAATTAGCAGGTTGTCTACCCCCTTGACCCCCACACCCACATCCGCCGGGCTACGGCGCCTGTCCGGGTCCAAGAGCCTGGGGGGTAAATCCAATTCTCCTTCCTCTTGGGGGTAATCCCGCAGGTATAGTTCCTTCAATTTATTAAAGACGGGTTTAAAGGCCATTCCCCCATAGCCCAAGGCGGCCAAAAGGTCATCACCGGTATTAAAACTGAGGGCCTTGGCGGCCTCCAAAAGGTAATCATTGTTCAGAAGGATGGGAGGACTAAAACCCAGGCGTTTGCCTTCCTTCTCCAAGGTTTCCCGGCCCTTGGCAATATTTTCGTCCCTTTTCTCCCTTTTAAACCACTGGCGAATTTTCGCCTTGGCCTGGGGAGTCTTTACTATTTTAAGCCAATCACGGCTGGGACCACCGGCCTTCTTGCTCGTCAACACCTCCACTATATCACCATTGCACAGCTGGTAATCCAAGGGGACAATGCGCCCATTTACCTTGGCCCCAATACAGCTGTTACCAATATCTGTGTGGATACGGTAAGCAAAGTCAATGGGAACCGATCCCGCCAAAAGGTCGATAACATCGCCCTTGGGGGTAAAGACAAAGACCTCGTCGGTAAAAAGGTCGATTTTGAGGGTCTCCATAAATTCCCGGGCATCCCGCAGGTCACTTTGCCACTCCAACAGTTGCCGCAGCCAGAAGAGCTTTTCATCAAATTCCTTATCGCTTGTACCCTCCTTGTAGCGCCAGTGGGCAGCAATACCATATTCAGCAGTGCGGTGCATTTCATAGGTCCTGATTTGAATTTCCAAAGGATCTCCCCCGGGCCCTATTACCGTTGTATGGAGGGACTGGTACATATTGACCTTGGGCATGGCAATATAATCCTTAAAGCGACCGGGAACAGGTTTCCAGAGGGTATGAATAATCCCCAGAGCACCGTAGCAATCCTTGACATTATCCACCAATACCCGGATGGCAATGAGATCATAAATCTCGCTGAAATCCTTTTCCTGTTCCATCATTTTTTTGTAGATACTATAAAAATGCTTGGCCCTACCCTGAATCTCACATTCTATCTCCACTTCTTGCAGCTTTTCCCGCAAGAGCTGGATGACAGATTGCAGATAATCCTCCCTTTCCTCCGCCCTTTTGGCCACCTTGCTGGCCAATTCCCGATACTGTTGGGGTTCTAGGAAACGAAGGGCAATATCCTCCAATTCGGCCTTCATCCTAAACATCCCCAGTCTATGGGCCAAAGGAGCAAAAACCTCCAAGGTTTCCTCCGCAATTTCTATTTGCCGCTCCTGGGGCAAAAATCCCAGGGTTCGCATGTTGTGCAAGCGATCAGCCAGTTTTATTAAAATAACCCTAATGTCCTCTGCCATGGCCACGAACATTTTGCGCAGGTTTTCCACCTGCTGTTCTTCCTTGGACTTAAATTCAATGCGGCTCAACTTGGTGACCCCGTCAACTATGGCGGCCAGTTCCTTGCCAAAATTCTCCTCCAGTTCCTCCAGGGTTACTTCGGTATCTTCCACAACATCATGGAGAAGACCACCGACAATCGTGGTGACATCCAATTCCAACTCCGCCAGGATAAAGGCAATCCAGAGGGGATGTTCAATATAAGGATCACCGGAAACTCGCAACTGCCCCGCATGGGCCTCTGCAGCAAAGAAATAGGCCCGGCGGATTAATTCCAAATCAGCCGCTGAATTATAGCTTTTAATTTTCTCCAAGAGTGTCTCCAGGTCCATGGTTCCCCTCCTTTCCCTGACAGAACTAACAATAAAGGAATATGGTCATTGGGCTGGTCCAGATCAATACTTTATCAATGATACCACATCGTAACCCTTCAAATTATCCCTTCCCAGCAAATCCGTCAACTCTATGAGGAAGGCCAAGCCAACAATTTCCCCCCGGAGGCGCTTTATCAAGTCCATGGTGGCAAATATGGTACCCCCAGTGGCCAGAAGATCATCCACCACCATTACCCTTTGGCCCGGGGTAATGGCATCGGAGTGAATTTCCAACCAGTCGTTACCATATTCCAGCTCATATTGGGCCGAAACGGTTTCCCCCGGAAGTTTACCCCTTTTCCGTACAGGAACAAAACCAACACCTAGGACACAGGCCAGGGGGGCGCCTATTAAAAACCCCCGGGCTTCGGGCCCCACTATCAGGTCTATTTCCTTCCCCCGGCACATTTCAGCCAAGCGATAAACTGCCTGCTGAAAGACCGGGCCATCTTTTAAAAGGGTGGTAATGTCCTTAAAGCTCACACCTTCCTTGGGGAAATCGGGAATTACACGAATTTTTTCCTTTAAATCCATTTCTCCTGCCTCCTCCTCACTGAAGATGGGTCTTAGGCCTTCCCGGGAAAAAATTTTCTTTGTCAAGGGACATGGCAAGGGCGTAGATCCTTAATTACAAGCTGAAGGGATGTTCTCCCCCGCCATTGATTCCTCTCCAGCGCAAAGGCCAGATCAACCTCCCGCCCATGCTCCTTTAGAACCGGGGTTAAATCACCCAGGCGAAAACCAATGCCATCCAGCTCATATCCCTCCTGCCGCACCCGCAGTTTCAAATGGGCCCCTTCCCTTCCCACCTCCCGGCATGCCGCCAATTCTGCCTGATGACAGGCAAAAACAGGCTGTGGGTTGCCCATGCCAAAGGGGGCCAGGGCCTCCAGGGAATTTACAAGGGCAAAATCCAAATCCTTCATTTTCACTGCCATATCAATGGGCTGAACGGGATGCAGTTCCTCCTCCCGTAGCCATTCATAGGCCACCTCGTTAAGGCGCCGGCGAAGGGCCGCCAGCTTATCCTCCAATAGGGAAAAACCTGCCGCCTGGGCATGCCCCCCAAACTCCAAAAGGAGATCATCGCAGCGGCCAAGGGCCTTAAACATATGAAAACCGGGAATACTGCGGGCAGAGCCCCTACCCTCCCCTTCCTGAAGGCTAATTAGCAATGTGGGCCGGTAATAGAGTTCAACCAAGCGGGAAGCCACTATACCTATTACTCCAGGATGCCAAGCGGGAGCTCCCAAGACGATGACCCGTTCCCGGGCCAAATCCACTTCCTCTTCCACCTGGGCCCGGGCCTGGGCCAAAATGGTCCTTTCAATTTCCTGCCGCCTACGGTTTTCCCGCTCCATACCCTGGGCCAGCTCCCTCGCCCGCCCCTTATTATTCGTAACCAACAGCTGCACCCCACCATCAGCCCGGCCCAGTCGACCACAGGCATTCAATCGGGGCCCCAAATAAAAACCGATATGGCCGGGTTTTAATTCCCGCCCGGCCAGACCAGCAACCTCCAAAAGCGCCCTTATGCCCACCCGTTCGCTATCCTGTAGGGCCTCCAGACCATATTTAACCAAAATACGGTTTTCACCCCGCAGCGGGACAACATCAGCAATCGTACCCAGGGCCACCAGGTCCAGATACTCCCGCCACCATTTATCACCGGAATAAGCTTGGGCGCTACCCAGGGCCTGGACCACCTTGAAGGCAACACCCACCCCGGCCAAATCTGGAAAGGGATAGGAACAATCTTCCCTTTTGGGGTTGAGGACAGCGGTGGCCGGGGGCAACTCCCCAAGGGGCTCATGATGATCAGTGATGATAAAATCTAGGCCATACTCCCTCCCAACCACGACTTCCTCCAAGGCGGCAATTCCACAATCCACGGTGAAAATAAGCTTGAAACCCTCCGCAGAGGCCCGCCGCAGCAGGGCCTTGTTTAAACCATATCCTTCTTCCAAGCGCCGGGGAATATAATACCTGACCTTGGCTCCCAGTTTCCGAAGAAAAATAAGTAAAAGGGCAGTGGCACTCATCCCGTCCACATCGTAGTCACCGTAGATTAAAATTGGCTCCTGGGCCAAGATGGCATGCTTGAGGCGGGCAACCGCCTTATCCATATCCTTCATTAAGAAGGGATCATGGATGCTTGTCAAAGGTGCAGACAAAAAATCCCTGGCCTCCTGGGGGGTTGTGATCCCCCTATTTAACAAAACCTGGGCGACAATAGGGGAAATGCCTACCTCTTGGGCAAGCAGCTTCCGTGCAGACGGTTCCCCTTCGCCCAGGCGCCATACCTTCTGTGCCGATATCATACTTTTTCCTCCATTATAGCTTTATTAAACGCCTCAGCTCCCCCTTCATTTTGTCTTTCCTTTCCCATCATTATAAGACAAGTGTCTATAAATATCAACAAAGGCAAATAATCTTGGGAGGAAATTGTAACCCCCTATGGTAGGCTATTCCCTTCCACCCCCACCCCTTCTTCCCCCCTAGGTGTCGGTTCCGCCATTTCCTCTTGCAAGGCTGCCAATTCCCTTTCCAACTGCTGAATTTTATGTCGGTATTCCCTAATTTTCATCCCCCGGGTCACCTGCTGCACAAGCCCCAACAAAAACACCACCAAGGCACCGGCGGCAGTTGAGCCCAGTATAACCAAAGCCAGGGAAACCTCAAACCTATAGGGCAAAAATCCCACCATGACCAGCCCGGCATTTTGCACAGCAAATATGGCCACCACCAGGGCAAAAAGCAGGGCCAATACCAATTTCCACATTATTGTATACCCCCCTTCCACTAGGGCTTGTCCATTTACACCCAGGCCACATGGGCTGGAGTGGGTTACCAATGGCCCCGGGCTATATACCATTTCCTGTGTATTCTGCATGTTGGCATATTATTCCTGCCCAAACCAGCCCAAAAAGTAGTTCCCCGGGGATAAGTCCCCAGCGGCTCTAGATTTTAATCCTTTCTTGGTGCAAAATTTGGGCCAAGATCTCCCCCTCCAGCTCCTCAATGATATAGAGGTTCCCATTGCTGCGTTGGCACAATTTTTCTAGGAATTTTTTGTTGGGTGCAAGGCCAATGCAACCAAAATGTAGACCTTGACGGGCAATTACCTCAGCCACTGTCAGGGCATCTTCTCCGGGGCTGCGGGAGTTCCGGGAAACTGTGGGAATGCCGTCTGTTATAAGAAAGAGGAGGGCGCGGCTGCTCCGCCTGTGACTTTGCATATAATCAAGGGTGAATTGGAGGCCCAAGGAAAGGGGGGTAAGCCCCCGGGATTTGATTTCCTTTAAGCCCTCCTGTACTCTACCTAGGTTTCGGGTAAAGGGTACCGCCAGACAGGCCTCCTCTTCCTGAAAAAGGATGACCGCCACCCGATCCCGTGTAGACAAAAGGAGGTGCTGGGCCAAATATTTTGCGGCCCGGAGCCGTTCCCCGGTCATGCTGGCACTGGCATCAATTAAAAGACAAATATCCAGGGGTTGGACCTTCCTCTGTTCCAGGCGGTGAAGATCAGTTCGCTTTAGGGTTCTTGCCCCCCCAACCCCCGACCACCGCCTGACGGCGGCCAGCATGGTCTCGGGGACGGCAAGCTCCCCAAAGGTTTCCCCCCTATCTATGGGCAGGGCCTTCTTCAGGTACCCCCGCCTTGCCCCTTCTTCCCCTCCCCGCTGCCGGGATCCGGATCCATAGTTAAGGCGCAGGGGAATTTTGCGCAGGAGTCTGCGAAAATGATATTCCAACTCCGTAAAGTATTTGTCAAGAAAATCCTTCATCCCCCGGCCCTTCTCCGTCAGGTGTAGTTTCCCCCTTTTGGCGGTGAGAAAGCCCTGCTCCTGGAGCTGCTGTAAGAGACCCCCGTAGTCCTCTCCGGGAGAAGTAGCGGGATGGCCCTTGCCCGGGGTGAAATGACTAAAAATCTCCTTTAATTCCCTGGGATTCATAACCCTTTCCGACAAGTCCAGGGCGGCCTGCAGCTGTTCCTGCTTAGAGGCGGCCCCCGCCTCCCCCGGGGAGTAACTGCCTTGCTCCCTTCCTTGGCCCCCTTCCCGTTGGCCCTTAAGGAGTGAATCGGAATCAGAGGAATAGGCGGACATATCCACCTCTCCCCCGCCCTTTTCCCTATGAATTTTTATACCCTCCACCCTACGGATTTGCTGACCCTGATCCATGATCTCCCCTTCCACCAGCCCAATAAGGGGCACCATGCAGCCCCACTGTTCGGAGGGGAGCTTTGCCGTTAGATGAACATGGTTAGTATGGGCCCGGCGAAGGGATTCCTTCTGGCCATAGATGAGACTCCCCGACAGCCGACCCCCACCTGTACCCGTCTGCAGGTCCATATAATCCCTTAGGGGGTAACCATCCAGGTGGGACACAATCTCCGGCTTTGCCAAAAAGTCCTTAATTGCCCCGGCCAAGCGGCGGTGATCGATATTTCCCAGGGAATGAAATATATCAAGATGGAGAATTTCCCCCGGCTGACTCCGCTGATAAAATACCCGGCCGGCATCTGCATGTAGCAGTACATTTACATGCCCCGGACGGGTTGCCTCCAAAGCATGGAGACTGCGGCTCAAAACGCTGGTTTCGCCGATCTGCACTGCACCCTTCGCCGCCAGGATCCTTCTCATTTCTCGGCCCCAATTCGCCATCTGCTCCATTTTATGCCTATTCATTGGGGCCTCTTTCCCCTTCTTCCGTCTTGGGAAAAACCGATCCTTGGGCAGCTATTTCAAAGAGGGGCCGGGCCTGATGGGGAGGGGCCAAAACAGATGTTTGCGCGGGATTTGCCGGCTGGGATTGCCCAGGACCTCCACCTCCATCTTCTTTTTTTCCCCCAGCCCCGCCTCCCCCGCCGGGGCGTCTTCTTCTTTGCCCCCGCCTGCTGGGGAAAATCCCCTCCAGTTGTCTACTCATATACTCCCTAAGCCGCTGCCAGAAACCAACCTTGCCCTGAACTTCCCCCGGTGCCGCAGCAGCTCCTTCCCTCGCGCCTTCAACCCCTTCCGCCGCCACCGCAGCCGCTGCCGCCGTCTGTTTTTCCGCCCGCTGGGAAAGTCCCCGCAGGTACTGGAGTATTTCCACCAATCTATCCGGTTCCACCCGATGCCGCAGGACCGCCGGGGCCACGGCCAGGAGATCCTGGACCCGGATCCTTTGCCCACCCTGACGGGCCAAGTAGACCTTGGTGCCGTACTGGAGAGCCTCCACCGCCCGCAGGCTCTCCAGATTGAATTTTGTATAGAGGGAGGCCACAATTGCCCGTATCTCAGCATCCATTTCTATTTGGGGGAGTAAGGTGGCCCATTTGGCAAACCTTTGCCCCATACTCCCCTCCTCCGCCGGCGGGTTTTTTCCGCCAGCCCCACTATTGCGAGCCAACACAGCCGCAACAATTTCGGGGCTGTCGGGGCGTCCCATTTCCAGGAGAAAATCAAAGCGGTCCGAAAGTTGTCGGCGGATATCCTCCAGGGAACCGGGATCTTCATCGGGATTGGATGCCGCCCACACCGACACTTGAACTGGGATTTCCAGCTGAGGCAGGCCACTCTCCTCTATCTGCAGCCGACCCGGCTTGGTCCCCATGACACTGAGGAGTACATCGGCCAATTCCGGAGAAGTATCGGCTAACCGGTTGATTTCATCGACAAAAACAATGCCCCGATGAGCCTGGGGTATTGTCCCCGGCAAAAGGGCAGCCTCCGGATGGTTGGGGTCGGTCATGCGCATCAAATCGATGGTGCCCACTACGGTTCCCACCTTGGCTGAGGCGGATATCTCCAAAAAGGGCATAGGAACCAATTCCCTACCCAAGGCATCTATTTCCTCCGCCGACAAATGGCAATGTTGGGGGCAATGGGGCTCCCTTGGATCACAGTTGTAGAGACAACCGCGGATCCTTTCTATGGGGGGCAGGATATCCCGGGCAGCCCGAATTATTGTTGTTTTACCCGTCCCCCGCAGCCCCTCCACATGAAAATGGAGAGGACACCCTCCCCTTTGGGAAAGGATTGCCATTTCCAGAAACAAAAACAATTCCCTGTTACCAGAATGTCTAATCAGGGAACCATAAGAGTTCATACAAATAACCCCCGTTTACAATTATCACCGTGGGTATATTTTACCCACGGCCGGAGGTTCCATGCCCAAGAAGGCAAAGAAAAAGCCCCCGCAGGGGCTGGTATTTTTTCCATTTTCACCGGAATTCATGGCGGATATCCCCCTGGGGATGATTTCCAAAGATCCCGGGGCTCCTAGCGGGAACCGCCATGGAGGGCCAGACGCTTGACCTCATCCCGATCCCGCCAATAGGCCCAGATGTTATTGGCAATAAAGATGGAAGAATAAGTACCGACAATAACACCAATGAAAAGGGCCAAGGCAAAGGTTTTGGTTGTTTCCCCTCCCAAAAATAGCAAGGCCACAATAACAAAAAGGGTAGTCAAGGAGGTATTTAGGGCCCTGACCAGAACTTGGTTGACGCTCTCATTGACAATGGGAGACACCAACCTTTTGCGGTAACCCTTCAGGTTTTCCCTAATGCGGTCAAAGAATACTATGGTATCATTGACAGAATAACCCACAATGGTCAGGATGGCAGCCACAAAGGTACTGTCAATTTGAATGCGGAAAAGGGAAAAGATGCCCACAACCGCCAGAACATCGTGGAGCAGGGCCAAAATGGCAGCAATGGCAAACTTAAATTCAAAGCGCAGGGTAATATAGACAATCATTAAAATGCTGGCCAAAAATAGGGCCAGGAAGGCAGCATTGCGCAACTCGCTGCTGATAACAGCACCCACCTTCTCTATTCTCATGATATCAAAACTGGGCAGTTCCTCTCCCAGGGCGGTTAAAACCTCCCGCCGCTGATCCTCATCCATGTCCTGGGCCCGAATAAAAACACTTTTGCCACCACTGGACTGGATTGAGCTCTGGCCAAAACCACGTTCCGCAAGGACCTCCCGGACCTTGGCTACATCAACAGCCTCTGTAAACTGAAGCTGTAGCAGGGTTCCCCCCCGAAAATCAATACCCAAATTTAATCCTTGGAACAAAAGGGAAATTACCCCGGGGAGGATGACCAAGGCGGAGATGAGGAACCATAATTTCCTTTTTCCTGTGATATCAAGCCAAATTTTCATCATATCACCCTCCCCTATACACCAAAATAGGCAGTGTCGCGCAATATTTTACTATCGATGAGAAGGCCCAGGAGCAGCTTGGAAACAAAGATGGCAGTAACCATACTACAGATGATGCCCACACTCAAGGTCACGGCAAAACCCTTGATGGGACCCGTCCCCAGATAGAAGAGAACGCCGGCGGCTATGAGGGTGGTTACATTGGAATCGATGATTGTGGAAAAGGCCAGCCGGAAACCAGAATCAACCGCGGCTCGGATGGTTTTGCCATTGCGTATTTCCTCCTTGATCCGCTCAAAGATAATTACATTGGCGTCCACAGCCATCCCCAAGGAAAGGATTAGGCCAGCGATCCCGGGAAGGGTTAGGGTAGCCTGCAAAAGGGATAAGACAATGGCAAAGAGTAAGACATAAATTCCCAAGGCCAAATTAGCCACCAGGCCCGACACCCGGTAAAATAAAAGCATAAAGAGTAGCACTGCGGCAATCCCATAAATAAAGGCAGTAACACTTTTGTTAATAGAATCCTCACCCAATTTCGGACCAATAACCCTGTTTTCCCCAACCTCAACCTTTACCGGCAGGGCCCCTGAGCGAAGGCCAACGGCAATGCGCTGGGCATCGGCAGCCGAAGCAATTCCCGTAATTTGGGCCTTGCCCCCGGTTATAACATCCTGCACCACAGGGGCACTGAGGATCTGTCCGTCAAGAACAATTACGATGGGTTGGCCCAAATGCTCCTCCGTCGCCTGGGCAAATTTTTTGGCCCCCTCCCGATTAAACTCCAAGGATACCACCGGTTTATTATCTTGGTCGTAGACAAAATTGGCATCCTTAAGATCATGGCCGGATAGAAGGACATTCCCCTCCTCATCCCAAAATTCCAGGTGGGCAGTCATGGAAAGGACCTGTACCGCCCCTTCCGGGTCATCGTGTCCCGGTAATTCAACTATAATCCGCCGTTCCCCCTGGCGCTGGATGATGGGTTCCGTGAGGCCAAAGCCATCAACCCGCTGCCGCAGGATATGCATAACCCCCTGAACAGCTGCCTCATCAACCGGCGCCTCCGGTGTATCCACCAGCTCTAAAACCAGGTGGGTGCCTCCTTTTAGATCTAGGCCCAGGTTTATGGAAGTTAGAATGGGCTCATAAAGGAAGTAGGCGGCGGCTAGGGCAATAATTATAACCAAAAAAAACTTGGTCATACTCCCCCATTTCATGGGCGACCTCCCCCTTCAAAAAGGAATGAATTATTATTTATATCAAGGCTGTGGCGTTTACTGCTTCATTATAATACCCCACCCATTCCTTGTCAACGAAGGGGGGCTCCTGATTTCCATATTTCCCCAGCACAATTCCCCCTCAGGCGGTGGTTTGGGAAAAATGTTCCCGGGCCTTAATTTTCATTAAAAAGACATCGTATCCCTTGCCACATTCACTGCGGAAACGGTTGCGTAAAATGGCTTCCTTTCTAAAACCACACTTTTCATAACACCGAATGGCCCGTAAATTATGCCTGTATACCCGCAGGTAAACACTTTTCAAACCCATATCCTCAAAGGCCAGATCCAGGGCAGCCAATACCGCCTCAGTGCCTAAACCCTGTCCCCAATACCTGCGCTCCCCAATACAAATATGTAATTCCGCCTCCTTACGGCGCCAGGCAATTTGGTTTAGCTCCACCTCGCCAATAAAGCGCCCCCCTCTATCCTCGATGGCCAATACCCGGCTATTTCTTTTCCCAAGGAGTTTTTGACAGCGTTTGTAGTAATCCACTTCCTCCCCCGGCAATTTCAGGCCCAAAAATTTTGCCAGCTCCTCATCATCACTCCAGGCCTTAACCTTCTCCAAATCCTCCGCTGTAAAGGAGCGTAAATTTATCCTGGATTTTACCCTCATCATTGCCACCCCTTCTCTCCTTTTATGGATACCAACTTCATGTGTCAATTCAACAGTTTGTCCACCTTTCCTTTAGGTAATATACGGCAATGGAGTAAGGAGTGACAGAGCCTAGGAAGGAAAATCAAGTGGGGGGATTGATATCCCCCCAAAGGTAATTGAAATAAACCCACTTAACCTGGCCCATGGTTTGATAAAAAACACAAGAAGGGAAGGTATACCCGCAGGAGAAAGGTGCGCAAAAGGGTGCGCTTTTGCACCTGAACCTCAGCCAGAAGGGGGACCCTTCTGATTACCTCCCCCGCCAAAACCGCCCTTATTTCCCCCACCTTTTCTCCCTGGGCAATGGGCGCCGTCAGGTTTTCCCTAACCACTATTACAGATTCCACTTCTCCTCCTTGGCCCCGGGGTAGAGTTAAGTTTAAATCCCGACCGGGTATTAAGGGCAGTAGATCCGTCATGCCAGCGGCCACACCCACTTCCCCCACCCTCTCCCCCTGCTTGGCCAGGCGGTGGAGGGTGTAATCTGCAAAACCATGATCCAAAAGGCGGCTGGAATCACCCCAGCGATCTGCGCTGTTTAACACAACAGCGATGAGTTGCCGACCTCCCCGGGTTGCGGAGGCAACGAGGCAGGGACCCGCCTCACTGGTGGTGCCGGTTTTTACCCCATCAGCCCCCCTATAATCCCACAGGAGCTGATTGGTGCTGGCAAAATAGCGTTTCCAACCAGTCTCTTCTTCCAAAATTACCCTACTCTTCTTCCGCACTATATCCCTAAATTTCCCATTTCGGAGGGCCTGGCGGGCCATGAGGGCTAAATCATGGGCAGTGGTATAGTGTCCCCCTTGGGGAAGGCCATGGGGATTGCGAAAATTGCTGTCCCAGGCTCCCAGGGCCTTTGCCCTTCGATTAAGCATCTCCACAAAGATGGCCTCTGTGCCGGCTATATGCTCGGCCATGGCTGTACAGGCATCATTACCTGATGATAAAAGGGCACCATAGAGGAGGTTTTCCAGGGAAATTTTCTCCCCCGGCCGTAGGTAAGCCGACGAACCCTCGGTATAGCCCGCCCGCCTGCTCACAGTTACCATATCGGATAAATCCCCTTGCTCAATAACCACCAAACCAGTTAATATTTTGGTAGTGCTGGCCGGAGCACGCCGGCTATAGGGCGCCCTGCTATAGAGGATGGTACCCGAAGGGGCATCCAGGAGTACCGCCGCACTGGCTGTCACATGGGGAGTATCGGCCCACACCGGAGGGGGAAAAATAAGGAAAAAACCCAGCAAAAACACCACAAGCCCCAGGGATATCCCCCCGGGGAAGTATCTTAAAGGCCCCCCTCTCCCTTTCATAGGCCTACTCCCAACATGCCACCCAGGACTCCCATTAGCATGCCTCCCAAAAGGCGGTGGATGAAGACCGCTGTAACCACGGTTTCGGCTGCCCAAATTAGGCCGATGGGATAGGAAACTAGGACAAAGCCAAGCCCGGCTAAACCGCCGTGAAGCCACCCTCCCTTCCCCACCCTGCGGGCTGCCGCGGCTCCGCCCAAAGAAGCACTGGCCAGCCCAGCCAGGAAGACCAGCAGGTCCATCCTTTTTTCCACCTGTACCATATAAAAGCACAAGGTGCCAAAGATTAGGGACATTACCCCCATACAGATAAAGGAAAGTAGAACACCATGTATTAGGGCCCGGGGATCAAAATGTAAGCGGCTTGTTTCCCGCATTAGCGAACCTTTCATAGCGCCACCCCCCCTCCGGGGAAAAACTAGTACCCCTAAAATAAAATACGCGGGAAATATTTATTCATGACAAAAAAAGACCATCCCAGGGATGGATAAATGGTATATAAGCTTCCATTATTGTAGGAGGGCCTTCACAGGGGCTAAAAGCCACCCCCCTGCCCCAGCGCCTGTCCAAGCCACTGGGGGTAAAAAGGGGGAATACTGCAAAGAAAGGAATAGGGGAACCCTTGGGTCCGGTGAAGTTG
>JAAYSG010000062.1 GCA_012518435.1 Bacillota bacterium | reverse complement strand
GCCCAACTTTTAATCCTGACGATTTTAATACCCAATCTCAACGCACCTCGGTTGGCCATTAGGACTGCCTTCTGGGCTACGGCGGGGGCTGGGCTGGTTTTGATAATGGCTGCCTTTATTGTTGTCGGTGTTTTGGGTCCGGATCTGGGGGCCCGCTCCATCTTCCCCTTTTATACCATGCTCCGCTCCATTGAAATTAGTGAATTCCTGCAGCGGGTGGAGGCCCCCATCATCTTTGCCTGGGGCCTGGGAGTTTTTGTCAGTGTCTCCGTCATTATATACGCCGGTGCCCGGGGTTTTTCTCAACTTTTACACCTTAAGGATTACCGCCCCTTAATTTTGCCCATGGCTGTTATTCAAGGGACCTATGCCTTCCAGGGCTATGATGATGTCTTCCAAATGATTGCCTTCTTTCGGCCCCGGGTGGTGGGGCTCCTTGTGGCCACTTGGTTCCTTTTAACCCTGGCTCCCCTTTATTTGGGCTACCTTTATCGGCGCCTGCGGCCAGAGAAAAAAAGGAAAGGGAGGTAAAGCCTTTGCCAGTTTCCCGGCGCATTTTCCTGGTTACCCTCCTCATTTGCTGTATTCTCACCGGCTGCTGGAACCGCCGGGATCCGGAGCTGCTGGGTTTTGTCCTGGCCACCGGCTTTGACTATGATCCCCAGACAGGGCTCTATCAAATTGTGGCCCAGGTGGCCAATCCCCTGGGCAGTGCCAGCCAGGAACAGAGCGGCGGGGGGGTTGACAAAAAACCCTTTTGGGTCGTTGAGGCCCGGGGCCATACCCCCTACGAAGCCCGGGAGAACCTGGCCCTCAAAAGTAGTGTGGAACTCTTTTGGGCCCACAACAGTATCTTGGTCCTGGGGGAAGATTTGGCCCGGGAGGGCATTCTTCCCGTTTTGGATCTTTTTGAGCGGGAAAGGCAGCTGCGCATTATTGCCCGGCCCATGGTGGTGGAGGGGGATGTGGTCGCCCTTTTGGAGGCTGAATTTCCCCTGGAGGAGAGTAGTAGCCGGGGCCTGTGGCGGCAGGCCACCACCATGATGTTTGAACGCACCCGTTACCCCGTAAATGTTTTACGGGAGAGCATAATTAACCTGGCCCGGCCCGGGGTAGAAATTATGATTGGCCGGGTGGGAAATGTAGCCTCCCAGACCGATGCCAGCGCCACTACCGGCACCCCTCCCCCGGCGAAGATGGCGGGGGCGGCTGTCTTTAAGGAGGATGTTATGGTAGGCTGGATTGGGGAAAGGGAAGTGGCGGGCTGGCACTGGGTGCAGGGGCGGGCCCACAGGGCCACCCTAATTATTCCGTCTCCCCTGGACCGCAGTCCCTTGAGCGTAGAAGTCCACCGTTCCCATGCCAAAATGGCCCCCCGGGTGGAGGGTGATGAGGTTGCAATTACAATTAAGATTCATGCCCGGGGCAGGGTGCAGGAACAGACGGAAATTGGGGATCTTGTGGAAAGCAGGGAAAGGCACCTCTCCCTGGAACGGCGGACGGCGACGGTAATTAAAAATGATGTGAAGCTGGCCCTAAAAAGGGCCCAGGAGTTAAATAGTGATTACTTGGGCCTTGGCAATCTCATTCATCGGAGGTTGCCCCAAGAATGGGAGCGGTTAGAACCCCGGTGGGAGGAGATTTTTCCCACCTTGACCCTGGATATCCAAGTACAGGTGGATATTGTCCGGGCCGGCTTGGTTACCGGTGCACCAACAATCAAATAGGGGGGTGCGATATGTTTGCTATTCCGTTGGGGATGGGGATAATAGCCCTGCTGGAGGTGCCCAAAATGCTGAAAAAAAAGCAGTGGGGCGAGCTAATTGCCTTTGCTGGCCTTTGGCTTTTTGCTACCCTCTATGCCTTCTTGGTGGCTGCGGAAGCCCCCTTGCCCAGCCCCACCAATCTTGTTTTCTTTCTCTTTGGGGGCCGCTCCTAACTGGCAAAGGCTATTTTTGCCCCGGCGGGGGAGGGGGAAAGAACTTTTTACGGCGGCAGGGAAGAGGGGGGTGGGAAAAGAAGATATTAAATAAGAGCCAGGGGGCTTTATTTAATCCTTTTGGACAGGCCAGGTTTGGATATCTTTGGGCTACTACAAAAGGAGCCGATGGGGGCTTTCCCCCTTCAGTGTCTTTTCCAGGGCCTTCTCTGGGTGGCCTTGCCCATGGTGACGGTGAGCCTGCGGCGGGCCCTAAAGGATTGGGGCTGGCGGAGGGAATTTATTGGGGGGGAAATGGCCCAATATGACCAAGCCCGCCATTCCCACGGCGGTACCTCTTCCCGGCAGTCTTGGTGCCCCATGCTGTGCCATTGAAAGGAAAAACACCCCCGGGCTGGTCTAGCCCAGGGCCATCTGGGGGCTGGTAAATGAAAGGGGGATATGAATGAACTTTATCTCTGTGATCTGGCTCTTTTTCCTTGTTTCTGCCCTCCTGCCCGCTTGGAAGCAGCGGAGGCTGGAGGCTACCCGGCTAAAACTACTGCAGGATTTTGAAAAAAAGCGAGGTTCCAGGCTTATCACCATTATTCACCGTCAGGAAGCCATTAGCTTCTTAAATATTCCCTTGACCCGCTATATTAGTATTGAGGATTCGGAGCAGGTTTTACGGGCCATTCGCCTGACCCCCCCGGATATGCCCATAGATATTTTACTCCACACCCCGGGGGGCTTGGTCCTGGCCACGGAGCAGATTGCCCATGCCATCCGCAAACACCCGGCTAAGGTTACAGTCTTTGTACCCCATTACGCCATGTCCGGGGGGACCCTCCTGGCCCTGGCCGCCGATGAAATTGTAATGGATATCAATGCAGTTTTAGGCCCGGTGGACCCCCAGCTGGGCAAGTACCCCGCCGCTTCTATCCTGCAAGTAGTTTCCCAGAAGGAAATCAATGAGGTGGAAGATGAGACCCTGATTCTGGCCGATATGGCCCGTAAGGCCATCGGGCAGGTGCGAGATTTAGTTTTGGAAATTTTACAAGATAGAATGTCTCCGGACCAAGCCGCGGGCTTGGCCCAACGCCTGACAGAGGGGCACTGGACCCATGATTATCCCATTACCTGTGAAAAGTTGCGGGATATGGGGGTTCAGGTGTGTGGAGAATTACCGGAGGAAATATACTCCCTAATGGATTATTATCCCCAGCCGGGCCAGCGCCGCCCCACTGTCCAGTATATTCCCGTGCCCTATGGGCGCGAGGCCAATAATAACTAGGAGCGGGGTGACGCCGGCAGCCATTGGGAAGAAGTTATCGACAATTTATACCTATAGGAAAGGCGGTAATGTACATGCCCCACATCAAACCCTTTAAGGCAATAAGACCAGCACCTAAACTGGCAAAAAAGGTTGCTGCACCACCCTATGATGTCCTGGATAGCCGGGAGGCCCGGGAAATGGTGCGGGATAATCCCTATTCCTTCCTGCGGATAGGCCGGGCCGAGGTGGATTTAGAACCGGATATAGATATTCATTCTGAGGTGGTTTACCAAAGGGCGCGGCAAAACCTGCAGGATATGCTAGCAAAGGGGGTTTTGCTGCAGGATGAGCAGGAGTATTTTTATATTTATAGCCTCCTGAGAAAGGGCCGGGCCCAGACGGGCCTAGTTGCCTGTACAGCGGTGGATGATTATTTGGGAGACAAGATAAAAAAACACGAACACACCCGTCCCGATAAGGAACAGGATCGGACTGACCATATAGAGGCCTGCCAGGCCCAGACGGGGCCCATCTTTCTTACATATCGTTCTAAAGAAGACATTACGGAGATTATGGAAGCATGGATGGCAGCGAGGTCGCCGGTATACGATTTTACCGCCTCAGACGGCGTGGAGCATAGGGTGTGGGTGGTGGATGACGGGGAGGTTAGGGCAGAGTTAAGGAGGCTTTTTGCCCAGGTTGAAAACTTTTACATCGCCGATGGCCATCACCGCACTGCCGCTGCAACCCGGGTGGCCCTCCGCCGCCGGGAGAGGGATCCTAATTACAGCGGCCGGGAGGAATATAATTATTTCCTTTCTGTACTCTTTCCCCATACAGAACTTTTAATAATGGATTATAATCGGGTTGTTGCAGACTTGGCAGGCTTGACACCCGCAGCCTTTCTAGAAAGGGTGGGGGAAAAATTTACTGTGGAATTATGCCCCGGCCCAGCCCCTTACCAGCCCGAAAAAAAGGCCTCCCTGGGCATGTATTTGCACAACAAATGGTACAGGCTGCAGGCCAGGGAAGAAATTCTGGTGCCTGCTGATCCCGTGGCTAATTTAGATGTATCCCTCCTCCAAGACAATATCCTGGGCCCCATCCTGAAGATAAAAGACCCCCGCACCAACGACAGAATTGACTTTGTCGGCGGTAGCAGGGGCCTGAAGGAGCTGGAGGCCAGGGTTAAGGGGGGGATGGCGGTTGCCTTTTCCCTTTACCCCACCAGCATCAGCGATATTATGGATGTGGCGGATAAAGGTTTGGTAATGCCCCCCAAATCCACCTGGTTTGAACCCAAACTCTTGAGTGGGCTTTTTATCCATTCCCTTTAGCCCGGTTAATACGCACGAGGGCACCATTGGGTTTGTCTAGACCATTCATATTTACCCGGTTCATTTGGCAAAAATATTCGAAAAAGAGCTTAACATATTCCCTTTCCTTGGTTTTCTTCTTGAGGGTAATAATATCTTGTAGGATTTCAGCCATCCATGTATTGTTGAAATAACGATGGCGGCCGGTATTCCAGGTTATCTTCTGGGGGTATCTTTCGTTGAGATAGTAGTTCCAAAAAAGCATCTTTTCCGCTTCCTGCTCCGAAAGGCGGAGCCTGTATTCCGGATGGGCTGGGATATAGCCATCCTTACACTTACGGGGATCAAAATCTTCCCGGACCATGAAGGCACCCAAAATCCGCCTATTTTCCTCCGGCTCCGTGGTGGCCCTAGCCGTTAGAAGGCAAGCACTGTTGGCTTTTACCCGGGCCAATCTCCTTGGTTGGCCCTCCTTCTGGCCACTCTTTATGACACCGGTAAAAACATTCCAATCCGTAAAAATACTGTCTTCCTCCCCCGGTTTACACCAAAAGACTGACTGGGAACTGGGGTGGATTCTGGGGGCCCTCCTTTTGGCTATCTTTTCCCGCCGCAGGTATTTCTGCCGTCTTTTCTCCTTCAAGGCCCGTATTTTTTTCAGGCGCAATTCCTCTTCCCGCCGTTCTTTTTTTCTTATATCCACCATTTTTCCCACCCAGCCGGCTGCCTTTTGGTCTAGAAGGGTCAGGTATGATTCAAAGGCATCGGGAAAAACAGATCTTACAATATCCCCTTGGTCCGCCGGGAAGGATACTTCAATGTAGGAATCATCATATTTAACAACAGTTCCTTCCCCAAAAACTTTGTGCTATACTTCCTTATCAACAAGGTTCATTTCCTTCTTCCTCCTCAATTTACTCTAAAGTCCTCGATAATAAAGATTTAAATAGTTATTCCCGCCTTTTACTAGCGCAGGTATCTTTTCTATTATAACACTAACAGGTAGAATATTCAAATACGCCTATTGACATTGTTGGCTAATCTATTATAAGATATAGTTATCTTTTGCCGAATGGAATGAATGGAGGCCAATTTATCCCCGCCTAAGGGGAGGGTTTAGGGTTGTTTTTTTATAATTATTATAATTCTCTTGGTTATTTATGGCTAAAAAGAAGGAAAAGAAGCCGGAACAGAGAATAATACAAAATAGTGGGAATGGTTCCCCCTGTTTGGGAATTATGTCCATTCCCCGCCAAATAAAATAGTGATAGTTTAGGTGGTGGGGCAATGAAACCCGGTAGAAATGTGGTCACTTATACCGGGCTGAGCCAATAGTGAAACCGGCACACCCTTTGTGGTGTGCTATTTGTTTTCCCAGGGGGGGAAAATACAGCCCACCGCAGGTTAGGGTGTCTGGTCCAGTTAGGGGAAACTAACTTCGGAGGGAATTGGCAAAATGTTCGCAAAGGAGGCGATAGGGCCCATTATTAGAATAACAGGAGAATAGCAGGGGAAGAGATGAGAGGAGGAACCCATGAGTAAGTTAAAAAAACGGCGGTTCTTTGTTGGCCTTCTAGCAATAATTATGCTTGTCGGTTCACTACCGGCAGGCGTATTTGCCGCCCAGCCCCAGGATATAGAAGATCACTGGGCCCGGGAACAGATTGAAACCTGGTTGGACAGGGATTTGGCCCAGGGCTACCCCGATGGTAGCTTCCGCCCCAATGAAGCAGTAACCAGGGCAGAGTTTATTACCTTTGCCAACCAGGCCTTTACCATTCCGGCAGCGGCAGGGGAGGCGGGTTTTGCCGATGTTGCAGAGTCTGCTTGGTATTATGAGAATGTGGTTGCAGCAAAGAAGGCAGCCTATATTTCCGGCTATACCGACGGAACCTTCCGCCCCAATAATCCCATCAGCCGCCAGGAGGCAGCGGTGGTAATAGCAGGGCTTTTAGACCTGGCGGGGGTGGGGGATGAATTTACCGATCATGATAAAATAGCAGCTTGGGCCAAGGCCCGGGTAGAAGCCGTCTATGCCGCAGGTATCATGAGCGGCTATCCCGATGGCAGCTTTAAACCCAATAATCCCATCACCAGGGCCGAGACAGTGGCCACCCTCTATAAAGGTTTAGAATATGAAGAAGTAGTGGAGGAAGAAACCATCTTTGACCAGGCCGGTACCTATGGCCCGGAAGAAGGCACAGATGTCATAACGGGTGATGTGATTATTAGTGTCGCCGGGGTAACCCTGCAAAACACTACCATAAGTGGAGATTTGCTCTTGGCCAAGGGTATTGGCGAGGGTGATGTATCCCTCAAAAATGTAACCGTAGAGGGAGAAACCATTGTTCAAGGCGGCGGAGGTGAAAGTATCAATTTAGTCGATTCCCAGCTGTCCCGCCTGACAGTGGAAAAAGATGCAGTACGGATAGTAGCCTCCGGTACCACCAGGGTGGCCCTTACCAGGCTGCAATCCGGCGCGGTCCTAATTTCCCTCAATAAAAATAGAGCCGGCTTTGAAGAATTAGTCATTTCCCCAGAAGTCCCCGCCGACAGTAAAGTAACCCTGTCCGGGTTATTCAAGGAGGTAACCACAGAAGCAAAGGATGTGGGGATAGAAATAAAAGAAGGGAAAGTAGAAGAGCTTATTATAAAAGCAGCCGCCAAGATCAGCGGTAAAGG
>JAAYSG010000061.1 GCA_012518435.1 Bacillota bacterium | reverse complement strand
ACTCACCCCGCCGTGAAATAATCCAACGGGATTGTTTTCTTCGCCCGGGACATTTTCCCTTGTCGTCTAATGAGACATTATCGCTTTTCCGCTAGTTTACGAATTTCAAACAATGAAAAAATTCTTGACCATTTTCCAACGGGATGATATAGTATTTACTAATATACATTTTGCCAAAGGCAAGGACAGGGACTACTAGGGTGTGTGGCATTGTTAGAGAGCCGCCGGCCGGTGTGAGGCGGTATTGCCTGCCCCCGAATCTCACCCTCAAGCCTTCAACCGAAACCAATGGAAGTAGGCCTGAACGGTTTCCCCCGTTATAGGGAGCAGGGTATGGCTTACCCTTCACAAGGGGGATCGGATTTCCGATCCAATTAGAGTGGTAACGCGGAAGGATGCCTTTCGTCTCTAAAGGGAGATGAAGGGCCTTTTTGTTAGCCAAAAGGAGGCAGGTGAAACCCAATGACACCGGCTAGGGATGTTTTGACAGAGATGATCCTCTTTAGTTTGGGGCGGCGGGATAAAAAGGGAGCCGACACCGTTGCCCGGCGGCTTTCTTCCCTGGAGATGGCGGTCCGCAGTATGGGACAGAACAACTGCAGCGGGGATGATGACTATGGTTTTTATCTTTGATTTTTTCCCCGCCTAGACGGGGATTTTTTTGGGGGAAAACCTCCCCCTGGCCCTTTGGGTATCCCTGTTCTAAGTTTGTCCCTTCCCTCATATAGATAAATGGAAATGGGGGAGGGGTGAAAATGCGCCGTTTTTTCCTAGCTGGCTTTACCTTTCTTATCTTTACCATTATTGTTTTACCGGCCTTAATTGTTAGGGGCTTAAACCTGGGGGTACCTGCGCCGATACCCCCGGAGGAGGAAGCCATGGGGCTTGTGCTAAAGGTGTTTCGGGTGGAGACGGGGGAATTGGTGGAAATGGCCCTAAAAGACTATCTTGTCGGGGTTGTGGCGGCGGAAATGCCGGCGGAGTTTGCTGAGGAGGCCCTCAAGGCCCAGGCCGTGGCGGCCCGGACCTTTGTCCTGCGGCGGCTGAAGGTTTATGGTGGCCAGGGCTGTGATGAGCACCCCGGGGCGGATATTTGTACGGATCCCAGCCACTGCCAGGGCTGGCTCTCGGTGGAGGAACAGCAGGAAAAGTGGGGTTTGGTCAATTACCCCCGCCTGCGGGACAAAATTGCCGGGGCGGTGGATTTTACGGCGGGTTTGGTAATAACCCATGGGGGAGAACTCATCGATGCCCCCTACCATTCCACCTGTGGCGGCCATACGGAGGATGCGGCCAAGGTCTGGGGGCAGGAGATACCCTATTTGCAGGGTGTGGCGTGCCCCTATGATTTTGCCTCCCCCCGCTTTGAGGAGGAGATTTCTTATCCCCTGCCGGAGGTGGCCTCCCGCCTTGATACTGAAGTTGCCCTGGCGGCGGCCGGGGGACTGGGAGGTGGGGTGGATATGGCGGTGGTGGCAAAGAGCGGGAGTGGCCGCATTTTAACCCTACGGGCGGGGGGGAAGGAATTTACCGGGGTGGAGGTCCGGGAAAGGTTGGGCCTCAAGTCAACCAATTTTCAGTGGCGGCTGGAGGGGGAAAATTTAATCTTCAAAACCATTGGCTATGGCCACGGGGTGGGTCTATGCCAGTATGGAACCAATGGCATGGCCCAGGAGGGGCACACCTTCCGGGAAATTTTGCAGTATTATTATACCGGGGTGGATATAGAAAACTTTACCGACTAGGGCGGTCCCCCGACAGGCCTGCCGGGTTGCTTTCCCCGGGGTTGGGAAGTTGGCAGTTGTGGGGATGGGGCGCCCCTTGGCTGGATGCCAGGGGGTGTCTTTTTGTTTTGGGGATTTGGAATTAACTTCTCTTTGGTGGTCCAAAAGTGCCCCAAGCAAATGGGACAAGTATAATGACAGCCAATTTGGACAAAATATAGTAGGAGGTGAAATAAATGGCAAGGAAATTAAGGTTTCCCCGGGAATGGCTAAATAAAAGGTTGCCCCTAAAAAATTACCGGGAAAAGTGGCGCAAAAGGGTGGAGGCGGCTCGCCTTACCCTCCGGTCGGCGTGGAAGGGTTTAACTGGGCGGTATCTATTTAACCGCCAGGTTCTAACCTACCTTTTGGTATTTTTACTTTCCCTAATCTCTGGAGTTGGTGGCTATTATCTGGCCCGGCAGACCGCCCCCCGGGGGGCCTTGGTGGAAGAGGATAAAATTGCCTTGCTTGGGGAAGGGGAGGCAAGTCCCGAAGCCTTGGTTTTTTCCGCTGAAGATGAGGGGAGAAGGGTGGAAAATGGGGCGACAAGTGGGAAGGGGGTGGTGGGGGAGGAGGAAATAACCAAGGACCAGGTAAGGGAGGAAAAATCCGCCGCTGCCCTATCTACGGAGAGAGGAGAAGATGCCCTACAGGAGCCAGCTCCGGGGGAGGCCGAATTCCTGCCACCTGAACCGGCTGCCCTGGGGGGGAATCCCATGGCCCCGGTGGTGGCCCCAATAACTTCTGCCTTTGGCTGGCGCTTACACCCTGTTTACGGCGATTGGCGCTACCATTGCGGGGTGGATTTGGCAGCACCGGTGGCGACCCCCATCCAGGCTGTCTTAGATGGGGTTGTGAAGGATATATACAAGGATCAGCACCTGGGTCAAGTCCTTGTACTGGATCATGGGCGGGGTTTTGCAACACACTATGGCCACTGTGGGGAAGTATCGGTGGCGGTGGGACAGCACATAAACCAGGGAGATGTAATAGCCACAGTGGGGGAGACGGGCTATGGTGGCTCCCATCTTCACTTTGAATTGCGCTGTCAGGGACAGGCTTTAAATCCGGAGGAATACCTACCCTTAAAAAGCCCACCAAATTAGGGGGTGGGGGATCTTATGGGGACTGGAAGATTGGGGGCAAGGGTGGAAATAGGCATTATTGCCCCGTGGGGTTCCCGGGGGGGAAGGTATTCTCCCCTTTTGGTAGAATTTTTTATAATTAGGACCATACTAACTAGTTTAGGGGGAGGAATCTTTATGCAGCCACCCTTGGCAGCGGAAGTGTATCGGGGTAATATGGTGGAGAGCAGGCACTATGCCACAGTGGTGATTGTGGATTATACAGGAAAGGTTATTTATGCCGCCGGTGATAGGGAGCGGCTCACCTCCCTACGCTCTGGGGCCAAACCCTTGCAGGTGTTGCCCCTCTTTACCACGGGGGCAATGGAGGCCTACCGTTTTAGCCTGGCCCAGGTGGCAGTTATGTGTGCTTCCCACAGTGGGCAAGATATCCATCAGGAGCAGGTTTTGGCCATTCTAAGGCAGCTGGGTCTGGATGAATCCCATCTCCAGTGTGGTGTGCACCGGCCCTTCCACCGGGCCACGGCCCGGGCCTTGAGGGAGGCCGGGGAAGAACCAAGGCCCCGCCACAATACCTGTTCGGGGAAGCATGCCTGCATGCTGGCCATAGCCCGCCACCGGGGCTGGGATCTGGAGACATATACGGAATTGGAACACCCCGTACAGCAGGAAATGCTAACTGCCGTGGGGAGGGCAACGGATGTGGGCCGGGATAAAATTGCCATTGGTTTGGACACCTGTGGTGTGCCGGTATTTGCCCTGCCCATTTATAACATTGCCTTGGCCTATGCCCGTTTATCCCGGCCCGAGGGTTGGCGGGGCAGGTGGCGGGAAGGGGCGGAGGCTGTCCGGGCCGCCATGGGTCAGTACCCGGAACTCCTGGCTGGCCAAGGGCGCCTGGTGACGGCCCTGCTGGAGACCTACCGGGGGGAGATTTTGGCCAAGGATGGTGGCGAGGCCCTCTTTTGCCTTGGGTTGCCGGAGCGGGGCTGGGGCCTGGCGGTGAAGGTTGAGGATGGTTCTGACAGGGCCCTGGATGCCATTGTTATTAATCTGCTGCGGGAGGTGGGGGTAATAGCCGGCAGTCTGCCGGCGGCCCTGGAACCCTTCGCTTCCCCGGTCATCAAGACCCATGGGGGCCAGGTGGCGGGGAGGATAGTGCCGGTGGATCTCCTTTAAATATTACAAGCGCTGGAAAGTGGGGGGGCCCGGACCGATACGGAGTTTGGCCCCTACAGGTTGTGCGCTGGGTGGGGCTGCTGCCTCTGGGGGGGCGGCCCCTGTGTCCCCCATGCCGCTTTGCTGGCCAGAACTTGGGACACCTATTCGGATACAAACCGAATGGGTGTTTTTTGTTTTTCTGGGATTTGGCATTGATTTTTCGTCCAAGGGTATAAAATTCCTCCCTCTCAATGGGACAAGTATAATGGCCGCCGGTTTGGACAAAATATAGTAGGAGGGGAAAAATGCCCGGGCAAATAGGGTCCTGTCGGCTGTGTCCCATCTTGGGGTGCAATGGACAGGCTCTTGGCCCGGGGGATTTGGGCCCGGCAAATTCTTCCCCGAAAGGGATTAGCTGGGGAGGATTTACGGCAGTCATGGCTGCTGCCAATAAGGCTTTATAGATAGGGGATGGCTGGGGTGCTAAAGACATTTTTCCCCTAGCCCTGCATATATATTTTACTAAAGTCCGTGAGGGGGGGAGAAGGGATTATGAAGGACCATATCTACCAGCGGGTTATTGATATTGCTGAGTTCCTGGTGGAGGCTGAGGCTACCGTGCGGGGGGCGGCCAGCGCCTTTGGGGTGAGTAAGAGTACCGTGCATAAAGACCTGACAGAAAGATTGCCCTTGGTAAATCCCCGGCTGGCAGAAGATGTACGTGCTGTTCTGGATACCAATAAGGCGGAGAGGCATATTCGGGGTGGGGAAGCCACCAGGCAGAAATATCTTGATATTATGTCGTGAGAAAAAGAGGAAAGAAAGGAAAAAGGTAGAATAAGACACTAACAGGGTGAGATTAGGTGGAAAGGGGTCTGAATTGATGTTTTTCCCCAGGGATATTGGCATAGACTTGGGAACTGCCAGCATACTGGTCTATGTAAAGGGTAAGGGTATAGTTTTGCAAGAACCAACCGTTGTGGCCATTGAAAGGGATACAAATAAAATGCTGGCCATCGGCGAGGAAGCCCACAGCATGATTGGGAGAACGCCGGGCAACATAGTGGCCATCCGCCCCCTACAGAAGGGTGTTATTGCTGACTATGATATTACTGAAGGCATGTTGAAATACTTTATCAGCAAGGTGTACGGCCGCATTCTTTTTTTACGACCCCGCATCATGGTTTGTATTCCATCTGGGGCTACCACTGTGGAGAAACGGGCTGTTTTGGAAGCCGCCATGCGGGCCGGGGCCAGGAAAACATACTTAATTGAGGAACCCTTGGCTGCGGCCTTGGGGGCCGGCCTAGATATTAGTGAGCCCAGCGGCAATATGGTGGTGGATGTGGGTGGTGGTACCACTGACATTGCTGTCCTGTCCCTGGGGGGTATTGTCCTCAGCGAATCGTTGCGCACCGGGGGGGATGATTTTGATGAAAGTATTATTCGCTATGTGAAGCAGGTGTACAACCTTATGATTGGGGAAAGAACCGCCGAGGAGGTGAAGAAGCAGATCGGTACAGCTGATCCCAGGGGGCGCCGGGAAAGTATTGATATTAGAGGTCGGGACTTGGTTTCCGGTTTACCAAAGAATATTCGGATAGCCTCGGAGGAAACCCTGGAGGCCATGGCGGAGCCCCTAACAAATATTGTCGATGGGGTGAAGGCGGTTCTGGAGAGAACACCGCCGGAATTGGCTGCCGATATAATGGATAGGGGTGTTGTGGTTACCGGGGGAGGGGCCCTTCTCCACGGCTTGGACAAGCTCCTAATCCAGGAAACGGGTCTGCCCATCCATGTCTCGGAAAATGCTATTTCCAGCGTTGCCTTGGGTACCGGCAAGGCCCTGGATAGTATGGAGGCCGTTAAAAACCAGGCCAGTGGTTTGGGGCGGACGCTCAATGTTTAAGGGTGCTTTTTTCCCCGGGAATGGGGGAGTGAAATAAATAAGGGCCGGTAAGGAGGTGAAAAACTATGATTCGCGGGCTGTATACAGCGGCCAGTGGCATGGTAGCCCAGATGCGGGCCCAGGACATAAGTGCCAACAATCTGGCCAACGTCAGTACAACCGGTTACAAAAAGGACCTGCCTGCCCTGGCGGCCTTTCCGGAATTATTTTTGCACCGCTTTAATGATGGCCCTGCCGGTGTGCTGGGGATAGGGGCTTCACCGGCTCCCATCGGTGCCCTGGGTACCGGTGTGTGGGTGGAGGAAGTGGCAACAAATATGAAGCAGGGCTCCCTTAAGGAAACGGGCCGGGAACTGGATTTTGCCCTGCGGGGAAATGGTTTCTTTGTGCTGGATACCCCGGGGGGAAGGCGATATACTCGCAACGGCAGTTTTAGCATTGATGCTGAGGGCCGCCTGGTGACGGCAGCCGGTTATCAGGTGCTGGGCCGGGATGGGATGCCCCTGTATCATGATGAGGACGATCTGGCCGACAGGCTGTTGGTGGTGGATTTTCCCCCTGGGGGCCTCACCAAGGAGGGGGAGAGCCTTTTCTATTCCTTGGCTGAGGGACAAGTGGTGGCCCATCCGGAGATAAGGCAAGGGAGCCTGGAAGAAGCCAATGTGGATGTGGTTACCGCCATGGTGGATATGATCACCGTGATGCGCACCTATGAGGCCAATCAGAAGGTCCTGCAGGTTCAGGACCAAACCCTGGAGAAGGTGGTCAATGAGGTGGGCAGGGTGGGATAAGATTTGGGGCTGGACTGCAGCGACGGAAGCCCCCTGCCGCCGAAGGATTGAAGCGGCAGTTTATCTTGAGTTAAATTACAAAGGAGGAAGGCATTATGATGCGTGCCCTCTGGACGGCTGGTTCCGGTATGCGGGGCCAGCAGTTAAATATAGATGTCATTGCCCATAATTTATCCAATGTCAACACAACGGGATTTAAAAAGAGCCGGGTGGAGTTTCAGGATTTAATTTATGAGACCCTGGGGGGGACTGGAACCCGGCGGGGAGGTTTGGGCCGGCCAGTGGGAATCCAGGTGGGCCATGGCGTACGCCCCGCTGCCACCCAGCGCCTCTTTAGCCCGGGCAGCCTGCAGGAAACGGGCAATCCCTTGGATTTAGCCATTGAGGGGACGGGTTTTTTTGAAGTTCTTCTCCCCAACGGTTCTACTGCCTACACCCGGGATGGCAGCTTTAAACTGGATGCCGACGGCTACTTGGTTACCAGTGATGGTTACTTACTGTTGCCGGAGGTGGCAGTACCCCCCGAGGCCCGGGAGATAAACATCGGCCCCGATGGGATGGTGTCCTATGAATTGGATGGGGAGCGAGAGGAGGGGGATCAGCTGACCCTGGTGACCTTCAGCAACCCCGCCGGTTTGGAAGCCATGGGACGGAACCTTTATCGGGATACCGGGGCCAGCGGGGTTTTGGAGACGGGCCTGATCCCCGGCGAGGACTGTGGAACCCTGATATCGGGCTATTTGGAGTTGTCCAATGTTCAGGTGGTGGAGGAAATGGTGAATATGATTGTGGCCCAGAGGGCCTATGAAACCAGCGCCAAGGCCATCCAGGCCTCCGATGAGATGTTGTCCCTGGCCAATAACCTCCGCCGTTAGTGCTAAGGTTGCTTTTTATCGGGAAGGAAGGTAGAGAAAATGATGGTTAATATGGATCCCACCCTTTTAACAGTTGGGGGAGCCGCCACCCAATCTGCTTCCCCCGGGGTGGATGGGCGGATAGTGGAAGGGGATAAGCTCCTGGCCGCCTGCCAGGACTTTGAGGCCATCTTCTGGCACCAGGTTCTGCGGCAAATGCGGCGCAGTATCCCCAAATCGGGCCTTTTGGATGGGGGGATGGGGGAGGATGTTTTTCAGGATTTCCTTGATGAGGAATACAGCCGTCTCTTGGCCCGCCAGGGGGATGGCTCCTTGGCCCATATGCTCTATGAACAGTTGAAGTTGGCCCGGTAGGGCAGGCTTACTGGCTAGACATAACTTCTTCTTCTGCAGGTAAAAAAGGGCGACCATTTGGGGCGGCCAGATAGGGATTTATAACTCCTGAAAAATTCGGCATAGTCGTTGATATTCGGCTATGCCGTTTTTTCGTTTAGTTTGGTAAGTCGATAGCGCCAATGCAGTTATAGAAAATTTGAATCCGCTGGGTTCTGCGGCCATCTACTTTT
>JAAYSG010000010.1 GCA_012518435.1 Bacillota bacterium | reverse complement strand
TAAGGGGTAACTAACTGCTGGCCATGTTCACATTATCCTAAGTACTATTTTGCAAAGCCCAGTCTTGTCATGCTCTGTGAAGGGGAGGTTGCTAGACCCACAAAGGGGTTTAGATTATGGGAATTCTCTTCCAGTCCTTTGCTCTAACCCCCAAATAGCAGTATATTCAACGGGTGGTTAAGAACTGGGCCAAGGGTGGGCAAATGTTTTCCCACAGGGAGGGCGGTAAATGTATAAAAAAATTGTTGGTTCTGGAGGAATTATCCTCATGGTAGTCTTGTTATTGACCGGTATTCTGGTCATGGCCAGCCCTAATTATACCCTGGCTGCCGACTTAGTTATCTGGGCTGATAAAGGTTACCAGCTAACCATTATACCGGAAGGCCCTTTATTCCAAGGGGAAAACATGGCCCCCGGTGATGTTGAATCGGCCCTTGTCACTATAAAAAACGAAGGTGAACAGGATTTTAAACTATTATTGACGGCAGAGGAAGAAGAAGGAGAAAGTATCCTTTTCCACGAACTCCGGGTAACTGTATTGGTGGCTGGGGAAGAAGTTTTGGGGAAGGAAGTTATGGGGGCTATAAATGACTTTCCTCTGGGAATTATCCCCGCTGGCCAAGCCCAGGATTACACCTTCCTGGTGGAATTTCCCCCCACGGCTGGGAATGAATTTCAGGCCGCTGAGCTTGCAATGAAATGGATCTTTAGGGCCACCTGGCCCCAGGGGCCCGGTACCGATCCTGGGGAAGAACCGGGGGATGATCCCAGCGATGATCCCACCCCACCACCCGCGGATGCAGAGGAGCCCAGTGAAACTGCTGCTGATGAGGCGCTTCCAATAGATGGGGAAGAAATCCCCGCAGGTATGGTGGAAGTGGAAAAGGAGGAGGAAGAACCTATTGCCATCGAGGAGGAAGAAATACCCGGCGGTCCGGGGGAAATACCCAGGACAGGGGAGGAAATTCCCTTCCTTTCCTATGGCCTAGGCCTGGCCCTGCTTGCTGGCGGCCTGGCCTTGGTCCGGCGGCGGGCATAGTAAAAATGATATTAGAAAAAGCACCGGGGGTCTTGAACCCCCGGTTTTAATTATAGGGCCATGTGCCTTTGGGCACATTTTAAAAACATGGGATGACTAGCAGCTGCTCCTTTTTGCCATCAGCCGAGGGAGATCATTTGATTCCCCAGCTTTTTTTATTTCTGGCGTCTACAAATGGGATCCGGTCCAATTTAATTTGCTGCTGGAATAAAACCTGGGAAAATTTTCTCCAACTGTGATCAAGATGTGATCGGTATTTATTAAATTGGTATTGCAACGGGAGATAGGGCAATTACATTTTGGGGTGATGGGATAATGACACGCAAACACGCACTTCGCCTTGGCGGTGAGACCTTTTTGGTCTGTATCCACTATAGGGAAAATGCCACCTGCCAGGGGACTATCCAGTGGTTAGATGAGGAAAAGACCCAAACTTTTCGTAGTTTCCTGGAAATGATGCAATTGATGCAGGAAGCACTGGAAAAAAATTCCCCGGGAAATACCTTTCATTCCTGGAAGAATGAAGGGGAAAATCCACCCCATATTGAGGAGCAAAGGGAAGGGGAGGTATTGGCATTACTGGGAAAAGGGAGCAGATACAATTTAGGCCGGGGCGCCGGACCTCCCGCAAAGAGAGGGAACGCCGGCGAGCACGGGGAAATTTCTTCCGCCTTACCGCTAAACTTGCTGTTAGTGTTATTCTAATAACCACTTTTCTTTTTTACAGGCTGGATTTACCCAGCACCCATGCTTTTTTTACCGCCCAGGCCTCTCTAAGGGGTGTGACCATGCGGATGGAAGTGGAGGATGATGAGTGTGAAGATGTTGCTGAGGAAAACGATGAAGGACAAGATATAGATGATGGGGCTAGTGGGGAGGAAGCCGCCAGCTGTGAAGGTGGAGATACCGGAGGAAACGGGGATGAGGATGATACTGACAGGGAAGAGGAAGATATTGGGCTAGCAGGGGATATTGAGATAGGAGAAGATGAAGATACTACTGGCTGTGAAGAGGGGGCTAGCGCTGACGGGAAGGAGGACACTGGCGCCAGTGGCAAGGATGAATATGCTGCTGAACCCGATGATGGGCAGTCCCCCGGCGGGACAGAGGAAGCCCTTATCGAGGAAGATGATGACCAGGGGCAAAATACCGAAGATGGTGATAATGACACTGAGCCGAAAAGCAATGATTCCGAAAATAGTACAAGCCCCAGTGCTGAAAGTGAAGACAGGGATACCGGAGATGTCCAGCGGGCTAGTGAGGGGGGAGATATTTAATGGGGGCACTAGCAGAAGAAACTGCAAAAAGAAAGGACCCCAGAAATAACCTTCGGCGGGCCTATAAAGTTTTTAGCAATGTTTTGTTTGCCTGTATTTTGGCCCTTCTAGCAGTTCTGGTGTTTTCCTTGGTATATAGTGCTCTAGTAGGGGGCCCCCCCACGGTCTTGGGTCATCGGATGTATATTGTCATGAGTGGCAGTATGAGCCCGGCCTTGGGAATTGGTAGCCTAACCTTTGTCAGGCCCACCGCCCCCGGCAACATTAAGGAAGGTGACATTATTACCTACCGGGGCCTGGGGGAAGAGGCCCAGTTGGTTAGCCACCGGGTGGTGAAGATCAATAATGTCGACGGGGATATTAGCTTTACCACCAAAGGAGATGCCAATGAGGTCCAGGATCCCAATCCCGTGACAGCATCCCACCTGGTGGGCAGGGTGGCCCTGGCCATTCCTTATTTGGGTTATCTCCTGCATTATGTTAAGACCAAGCAGGCTATTATGCCTGTGATTCTTCTTTCCGTGGTTTTGCTCCTTTTAAGTGAGGGGGCGGGCATTTACAAAGGCCTGCGGGCCAAGGGAAAAGGAAAGAAGCCAGGAAATGAGGGCGAAGGCAATAGGGGTTCCTGATTTAGCGTGGTAAGGCAAGGGTACATAAGACAGGGCTGAATAATTACATGTGGGGGTGGAAGGTAAAAATTAAAGCTATCTTGGGGAAGGGTGAATATTAAGGTCATTGGGATGGAGTGCCAATTAGGCTGTTGGGAAAAGAACCAAACAGCCCCACGATAAAGGCAAACCTGCCGCAAGGCAGGGACGCAAAGCCATAGGGCCTTTCTAAATAGAATGGCAGCCTGGCCGCCGATTATTAAAAATAAACTTTTAAAAATCGGAGGGAAAGAAATGAAAACAAAAATTACCTTGGCTGTCTTAGTAGTGGCATTAGCAGCGGCCCTGGTCGCTGGCACCATGGGAGCCTGGTTTACGGCTGAGGATGAATTGCCGGTTGCGGAATTTAAGGCGGGAACAGTGGCGATAAATGTTGATGGGCTAGAAGTTGGTGGTGAGGAATTAAGTGAACAACCCATCGAAAATGTAAACCCCGGCGATGATTTTGACCTATGCTGGAAGATTGTGAATATCGGGACGAAAAGGGCCCAGCTAAGGGTTAAATTTGAGAAGGAATGGGTGGCTGGTGAAGAAGGTGGTGAGGATTTATCCCCAAGTGTTGTTGGCTTAAGCCTTGCTAAAGAGCAATGGCGGCTAGAAGATGATGGCTATTATTACTATATGGATGGGCCCTTGGCGGGGACCTTTGCCGATGCGGATGGTGCTGAAGTAGAATTATGTGTGAATGTAAAATTTGACGGTTCTTCAATGGGCAATAAGTATCAAGGGGCCCAATTCAAGCTTTCGGGCAAGGTGGAAGCAGTCCAGGCCAGTAATGGTGCCCCCTCTGAGGTGTGGGGAATTGACCTATTCGCTGAAGGTGAAGTTGACGAAGGCTAATATCAAGTGACTCATAGTGCTTTATCCCTGGGCAATCTTGGGGGATAAATACCAGATTTGTGCCCCAAGATTGTCCCACAGGGTATTTTACTAGAGGAGGCAACAAATGAGAAGTAAATTAGCCTTAAGTGTTTTAATATTATCCCTTACAGCCCTCCTAATTGCCGGCACCATGGGGGCTTGGTTTACTGCGGAAGATGATCTGCCGGAAGCGAAGTTTCTAGCAGGGACGCTAAAAATAAGTGCCGATGATGGGCCCAGCTACGAACCCATAGTAGGGGAGACCTTTGAAAATGTAAACCCCGGCGACTGCGGCCGGGTAAGCTGGGATATTGTCAACACCGGAAGCAAGGCCCTTGAACTGCGGGTGAGGCTGTCCGAACTGTGGGAAGGGAATCTAAGCACAGACAACTTCTATTATGCCCCGGCCCCGGAAAGTGACTGGGTTATGTATGATGAAGGTGGGGAAATATGGCTCTATTACACTGGCGGATCGGTGTTAGGAACACATGGTGGGGCCAGTTTAGAAGAAAGGACAGTCCCCCTCACCCTAATAGTAGCCTTTGATGGAGAACTGACGGATAATGATTATCAAGGCCAGAAATTCGAATTAAGCGGTAAGGTTGAGGCAGTACAGGCTTCCAACGCTGCCCCGGCTGATCTTTGGGATCCGGCTTGGTCTGTAGTAACAGGGGAAGGCTATAAACCCGGTGGCTTGGCGGCAGAATATCTGGAGTATATTATGGAAACGGCTTGCTGGCGGGGTGGGAACGGTGGTGATGAACCCGGGGAAGATGAACCCGGACAACATAGTTTTCTAGTGGTATTGGAAGAGGTTGAGTATGTAGAACCCGATAGTCATTTCGAGTACTTTGAAAATGTTGTCGGGAAGGTTTACTATGAAGGAACTTATGCCATAGGGAATACGGTAATCCTTGTTGCAATTGATAATGAAGACTATGAATTTATAGGATGGTCTAAAACCCCTGATAGATACGGGGAACTAAAGCGAGGTAATTGGATGGGGAATGGGACATATCATCTTGATTACCAAATAAATGATAGCACAGAGATACTTTATGCAATATTTGCTAATAGGAACAAGGGATAGAAAAAGGTAATTGCCTTTAATCATAGGAAACCACGGGGGAAATCGCAGAACTGTTCTTCCGGTTGCCACATTGCCACCAATACTCAACCACAAGAACCGTCGCCGCGATTGCTCCAACCGCGGTTGAAAGACACCTGCCAAGGGGGGTAGAGAGAATAATGAAAGGATTGGCAAAGGGAATACTTGCCCCGGTTTTGGTCATGGCCCTAGTCCTTGTCCTAATTCCCATGCCCGCCCTTGCGGGGGGCAGCGTGCTAAAAAATGAAAATGGTTTGGAGATTCATCTGCCGGAAAGGACGGTGGAAATGGGCAACTTGAATCCCGGGGATGTGAAACATTCCCACTTGACCTTGGTCAACAAGGGGCCCAATACCCTCCTGGTATCAATTAGGACCAATATCATAGCCGGCGGTGAAGAATCCCCCCAGGGCGGAAGTCTAACGGATATAATGAATCTAACTATTGGAGAGGGCCATACGATTGTAGCCAGCGGCACCTTTGGGGAAGTGATAGGGGAGGGTAATATCCTTCTAAAGCCAATGACCCCGGGGGAGGAAAGGATCCTTTACTTTACTGGCTCCATGCCCCAAGATGCCGGTAATGATTACCAAGGTTCTTCCTTTAGGGCCAGCTGGACCTTTACCAGCCAGGTTTCCGCCAGTGGCCCCCCCGGCGGTGGGGATGAGGGTGATACTGATCTTCCCCCCGTGGCTCCCGGTGGGGAGGATCTAACCCAGATAGGGGAGGAGGAGATCCCTGCGGGTGTGGGGGAGGTGGATGATGAGGGGTTGATCAGCATAGATGAGGAGGAGCTTCCGACGGGGGCTAGTATTATGCCCCAAACCGGGGAGGCCAGTCACTCTATTTTCTCTGGTCTGGGCTTGGCCTTGATAGCAGGTGGCCTAGCCCTATTTAAGCGGCGGACATAAAGAACCGTTTCTGCCCTTGCTTGTTTTTCCTTGGGGATTACCTTGGGGGGATCATGGGACCAAGGGCCCATCTTCCCCTTGGGCGGCCCCATTGGTGGTAATTCCAAAGGGCTTCCAATGGCCTTTTGTCGGCCATTGGGCCTGTATGCCTTGGAAAGACCTGCGGGGGCCCTTGGGACCTTGGTCACAAATATGGGAATGGGCATGACTTTGTTGGCGCCTTGGTTTATAATATATACACGCCATAACTATAGGTACAGTATATTTCTACCCCTAGGCAAAGACAGGTAAAAACATAATAGTTAAGCAAGACGGTAAACCTTTCCTCGATAAAGGCAAACCACCCGTGAGGGTGGGGCGCAAAGCGATGGGACTCCAATTGGGAGTTAGCCAGCTACCGAAAGGAAGGATTTTTATGTACAGGCGCGCAGTGGCCCTTTTCCTATCATTTTTGCTCATGGGCCTTTTTTCTTCACCGGCCCTGGCCGCCAATACCATAGACACCAGCCAGGTGGCCCAGGGCCTAGTGGTAGTGGAATACAATGATCCCACCCCCCAGGGGCATTTAAGGGTGACGGTGGAGAATTTAAATAAATTAGGGGAAAACCAGTATGCTTATTACCTTAAACCGGGTGTAAGAAATAACTTTCCCCTCCAGTTGGGTAGGGGCCAATACCGGGTAACGGTATTGGAACATGTTAAGGATAATTTGTACCGCCCCCTAAAGAGAGAATCCTTTGCCGTGGAATTGGCCGAGGACGATGAGGGCCTTTACTTACAATCGGTGCAGAATGTTCCCTGGAAGGGGGCACCTTCTGTTGTTGCCAAGGCAAGGGAATTAGCCCAAAAAGGGGATGGGGATAAGGAGAAATTCTTGCTTATTCACCATTACCTGGTGCAGGGGATGGCCTATGATTATAAGAAGGTGGACCTGTTGCCTTCTGACTATCTACCCGATGTGGAGGAAACCCTTCGCAGTGGCAAGGGTATTTGCTATGATTTTGCCTCCCTATTGGCCGCCATGCTTCGCAGTCAGGGTATTCCCACCAAGTTGGTAATGGGTAATGGTGAAGGCATTAATGGTTACCATGCCTGGAATGAGGTTTTCCTTGAAGGAAGCTGGCGGGTGGTGGACCTGACCAGTGATATCCAGTACCACGCCGCTGGACAAGCCTTTAGCATCTTTAAAAATCCGGATGCCTATGGGAAGACGCGGGAATATTAAAGGGAAAATAATCTTGGGACGGTTTTTGCGGCCGGTGACCTCCTTTCCGGCTGGAAGGCCGTCCCTATTTTTTTGGGGGAGGAAAAAACAGCCCGGAACCACTGGGAAGGTTGCGCCAGCCAATGCCCCAAAGGGGGATGGGGCGGGGGTTATTCCCCGGTGTTTTAGGGTTAAGGAGGACAAGTGGTGCCTTGGAGGCACTTTTTTAATTGCCAATTGGGGGGGCATGGGATAAAATAGGGCGAGATGGGGAATCAATGCGGGCGGGCAAGATATAATAATAGGGACGGGGGATGTTGTTTGGTGTCGAAGCTGGAAACAAGGGTTATTCATGTTGCCCGGCGGGAGGATCTGCCGGCTCTAGAGGAAGCGGCTGAAATAATTAGGGCCGGGGGCTTGGTGGCCTTCCCCACGGAAACGGTTTACGGGTTAGGGGCCAATGCCTTGGCTGGGGAGGCGGTCCGGGGCATTTTTGCCGCCAAGGGGCGTCCGGCGGATAACCCCCTCATTGTGCACATTGCTGGGGAGGAGGAACTGGAATCTTTGGTTAGCCAGGTACCGGCCCGGGCCAAGCCCCTTCTGGCCCACTTTTGGCCCGGCCCTTTAACCCTAATCTTACCCAAGCAGCCCCATATCCCCGCGGAGACCACGGCGGGCCTGGACACCGTTGCTGTCAGGATGCCCGCCCACCCAGTGGCCCTGGCCCTGATCCACATGGCCGGAGTCCCCGTGGCTGCCCCCAGTGCCAATCTCTCCGGGCGGCCCAGCCCCACCACCGCCCAGCATGTTTTGGCGGATCTTGCGGGGCGGGTGGATATGGTCATCGATGGGGGGCCGACGGCCGTGGGGGTGGAATCCACCGTTGTGGATCTTACCCGGGAGCCACCGCTTCTTCTGCGGCCCGGGGGGGTTACCCGGGAGGAGTTACGGGAATTTCTCCCCACCATGGTGGTTGATCCCGGTGTGGCTGCCCTTACTCCGCCCTTGGATGTAAGGCCTTCTTCCCCGGGGATGAAGTATAGCCACTATGCCCCCCGGGCCCAGGTGGTGGTTGTGGAGGGGTCCAGGGAGGCTGTGGAGGCCAAGATTAAGGAAATGGCCCTTGGCTATCAGGCCCAGGGTCTGCGGGTGGGCATCTTGGCCACCCGGGAGACTGCGGCGGCTTACAAGAAGGGAAAGGTCCAGGTGGTGGGGGGCCGGGAGGAACTGGCAGAGGTTGCGGCCAACCTTTACACCTGTTTTCGCCGTTTCGATGACCTTAGGGTCGATATTATCCTTGCTGAGGGTTTTGCGGCGGTGGGCCTTGGTTTGGCCATTATGAACCGGCTCCGCAAGGCGGCGGGGCATCGGATAATTAGGGTTGATTAAAACCACCGTGAAAGGGGTGGCCAGTGGTGTGGCGTGCATTTTTTACTACCTTTGGTTTGGTGTTTCTGGCGGAGCTGGGGGATAAAACTCAATTGACCACTATGCTCATGGCGGCCCAAAGCAAGCTCGTCTGGCCAGTGTTTTTCGGCTCAGTTTTAGCCCTGGCTTGTTCTTCCTTTATATGTGTTGTTGCCGGATCTGTTATCATGCGCTACATTGCCCCCCAGCATATACGGCTGGGAGCGGGAGTTGCTTTTCTTCTAATTGGCGCCTTGTTATTGGTGGGTAAGGGATAGCTGGAGGCAGCACCGGGGAGGAAACATATACACACAAGGGTTGTCCCCGGGTGTTTTAGGGGAGGACGAAATGAAGGATAAGGAAAAAATCCTAGTGGTGTGTACAGGCAATACCTGCCGCAGCCCCATGGCGGCGGCCCTTTTGCAGCGCCTTTTGGCAAAAAAGGGGGAAGGGGAGAGGTTCAGCATCGAATCGGCGGGGCTGGCGGCCTGGCCGGGGGCCCCGGCAGCGGGACATGCCGTGGAGGTGGCGGCGGAGGAGGATATTGATCTTGGTTCCCACCGGGCCCGGCAGCTGACGGGGGAAATGGTTGCCGCCGCAGCACTGGTTATTACAATGACAGAGGAACACAGGGAGGCGGTGCTGGCCCTGCTGCCTGAGGCCAAGGGTAAGGTCTTTACCCTAATTGAATTGGGGGCCGGGGAGGAAGGTGAAGGGGGATTAAATATTGGGGACCCCTTTGGTGGTTCCCTTGATGATTACCGCCGATCTTGGCGGGAAATTCAGTACCATCTAAAAAAAATAGAAGGCCAATTATTTTCCCGCCTGGGCAGGGAAAAGGAAGAAGAAAAGAGAATGAATAAGAGTTAGATTGTAGATCCTAAGTCTATTAGGGGTGAAAAATGGTGAAAGTTGCGCTGGGCAGTGATCATGGTGGTTACCTTTTAAAGGAGGAACTGGAGGATTACTTGCGGGAGTTGGGTTATACTCCCGTTGATTTTGGTACCCACAGTGCAGAGTCCGTCGATTATCCCGATTTTGGTCTTTTGGTGGCCAAGGAGGTGGCCGGGGGGAACTTCCCCCTGGGTATTCTTGTCTGTGGCACCGGTATCGGTATGTCCTTAATTGCCAACAAGGTGCCGGGGATTAGGGCTGCCCTTTGTACCGATACCTTTATGGCCCGTTGCAGTAGGGAACACAACCATGCCAATATCTTGGTTTTGGGAGAAAGGGTTATCGGCTCGGGCCTGGCCCGGGATATTGTGAAAATATGGCTGGAGACCAAACC
>JAAYSG010000060.1 GCA_012518435.1 Bacillota bacterium | reverse complement strand
CCCGCCGTTGCCGTCGGCAAGGATCTGGCCCTGTGGTTTTGGCATCGCTTCCATGGCGGGGGGACTGGAGGAGAATAGGTGGGGTGTGTTCCTCTCTTTCCTAATTGCCCAAAGGGAAATTAGAAGGCAAAAGGCGCGCTGAGGGAAACCAGCGCGCCTTACCTTTACCAATGGCACCGCAAGGGAAGCCGACTTTAGCGGCTTGCAAAAAGGTTATTGGCTAGTTTTTGAAAACCCCGTACATTGGCGTATTGGGCATCATCTACTAAAACCATGTTGGGGAAGTGGGGGATGATATATTGGGAGAGCCCTTTCCCGCCCCCACCCGTGAGGAGAATAATGTCGAACTGCCTGTAATCCCATCTGGTGGAAAGTTCGTTAATAATTTTATGTGCTGTCTGCTCAAAGAATGTGTTTCTTATACTTGTCAGGTCCTGGCTTTCCCCTGCTACCCGGGTGACCGCCTTTTCTACGATTTCGTCCAATTCATAGTCCTCTTTTTCCAACTTAAAATTATTTTGCAGGTAATTTGCCATGAGGCGATGCACATTGGCTATACCTGTTGTGGTGGAACTGCTTAGATGGGCAATAAATTCCAGGTTATGGGCGGCGGCAAAGTCAGTTGTTTTAAAGCCCACATCCACGATCCCCACAAGCATTTCGCCCAGTTCTTGATTAATAATGTCACCAATGGTGTTTAGCATCTGATCATAAAGGGTGCCAAAGGGCTGGGGAATAATTTGAACCTCCTTAAGGGTGATCTTCTTTTGCCTAGGTTGGCCGTTTTGTTGAACACCCACACTGTACTGACCGGTGAGTTCCCGGGCCCACGCCTGACTGTAATTTGCGTAATAACTGGTGGGAAGGCCGGTGACCAGGTTAAATTGTTGGTCCTCCCACTGGGTTAGAAGGCCTATGGCCGTGAGGAGGAGGATCTTGGCATTGGGGTCGATGACACGGTTTTGCTCCAGGGATCGGGAAGCAAGATCACTTTGGCGTACGGCCAAATTGCCGACAAAGTAGTTACGACCATCGATTTTGGTTTGTAAGTTATCCAAGGGCTGGTTATATTTGCTCAAGGGTGAAAGGTAATTGAGCTCCCTACCCATCCCCACAACACTGGGAAAGCGGACCGATTGTTGGCCAATGAGGAGCTTTACGAAACCATAGCCGATATCGACGGCGATATTTTTTAAGGCATTACCCCAGGAATCTTCTTCTGGTCTGATATTCGGTTCTTCCCCCTGGTTGTAAGATGTTTGCCTGTCGCCGATTTTCACTGCCTGCAAAGCCAAAAAAACCACCCCTTTTCGCAAGGATTTCAGAATTTACTATCATTTAAATTATATCACATTTCCCCCCTAAGGAGCATGGAACATAGGTCGCAACTTACTGGGGCTTAAGCCCCAACGAAGAAGGGGTGGGGGAGGGAGGCGGGGGTTTTTCCGGTGAACCCGTCCTTTTATCCCCTATAATTTTGTGTCCTCTGCGGAAAGGGGTATCCCTTTGGCCTCTGGCGACAGAAGGGGGATGAGGAACTGCTGGCATATTTTTAGCCAGTACTGCATCACCGGACCAATGGCAAGGGCAAAGAAAAGTGTACCTATTCCCGCCAGACCACCGATGAAATAGCCAATGGTAAGGGCAGCCACCTCCATACTACTTTTGGCCAGGCGAATACTCAGGCCCAGGCGATTGTGAAGGCCCAAAACCACACCGTCGCGGGGGCCTGCACCAAGACCGGCACTGATGTATATTGCCAAACCAGCCCCCAGTGTCACTACCCCAGCCAAAAGGTATAAAATCTGCACCAAGAGTGAGGAGGGAAAGGGTAAAATAGCAACCCGATCCCAGAAGTCATAAAAGAGGCCGTAAAAATACATGTTGAGGATGGTACCAATGCCGGGTTTTGTTCCTAGGCAAAATCCCAGGGCGATAAAGAACAGACCAAACACTTGGGTTATTTGGCCTATTGTCAAGGGGAGGTAATTGCTAATACCCATGTGAAAAACCGTCCAAGGGTCTGTCCCCAGGCCGGCTAAGACGGTAAGGTACGCACCTAGGCCGCAAAAACACAAACCGATGATGATAATTGGGTAACGCATAATGTTTCTTGTCCACATTATCCTTCTTCAACCCTTTCCGTATAATCCCTTTCCCAGCCTAGTTGCCCAGTTATTTTCACCAAAGGGTCAATTGATAAGGCTCGCCGGGGTAGATAAAATTACTCACCGCCAGACCAATAAGACGGATTTTGCGCTGGTTCAACCTTGCCCTTTGCAATAGGAGCAGGGAACACTTGTATAGTTTATCCGGCTCTGCGATGGGATTCATTAAGGTCATACTCCTGGTGTTTGTTTCAAAATCATCATAGCGGATCTTAAGGGTAATGGTACGGCCCAAAAGACCTTTGTCCCGGAGACGCTCCCCCAGGGATTGAGAAAATTCTGCCAGGGAGGCCTCTAGTACCGCCATGTTTCCCTCATCTGTGTAATAGGTCTCCTCCTCACCAAAGGATTTGGGCAGGCGGGATGATTTGACCGGACGATTATCTATCCCCCGGCACAGGTCATACAGTTCATTCCCCAACTTGCCGAAGGTCTTTTGGAGAAATCCCCGCTCCAGCTGCTGTAGATCGCCAATGGTGAAGATTCCCATCTCGTTTAGTTGGGCTTCTGTACGGGGGCCCACCCCCCAGATGCGGCGGACGGAAAGGGGGGAAAGGAAACCTTCTATATTATCCTTGGGTATTACAGTGAAACCATTGGGTTTTTCCCATTCAGAGGCCAACTTGGCTAAAAATTTGTTGTGGGATACACCAATTGAGGCTGTAAGTCTTAACCTGTTATTAATTAGGTGTTTAATTTCTTTCCCCACGGATACAGCATCTGTTCCCGACACATCCAAAAAGGCTTCATCCAAGGAAATGGGCTCTATGAGGCGGGTAAACTGTCGGAAAATCTGGTGTATTTGTCGGGAGGCCTCCTTATATTTGGCCATATTGACTGGCAAAAATATAGCCTGGGGACAGCGCAGGTAAGCCTGTTTTAGGGGCATGGCGGAATGGATTCCATACTTGCGGGCTGCATAGGAGGCAGTAGAAACAACCCCACGGGAACGGGGATTGCTTCCCCCCACTACTATGGGTTTCCCCTTTAGTAAGGGGTTGTCGCGTTCCTCAACAGCGGCATAGAAGGCATCCATATCTATATGTATTATACTTCGCGTCATGGTCGTCTCCCCCCCAGGCAATTATAACATATTGGTATTGTATTTTCACAAAGAAAGAAAGGCCCAATATTCAGATGATTATTTTCCCCTTATCTTTTAGCTTATTAATGGCGCATGACATTATGGGAAACCCAGCTATTTCCAACGGATCCCATGGCTAAGGGAATCTTTGCCGTCCCAAGACTCGTCACAAAATTAACAATAATAATTTATAAAATAAAGGAGGAATTCTAAATATAGTGTCAAAGACAATAGTATACTGATCATAACAGGTAGTAACATGTGGAACGACAGGTAGTGACAACTTAATTATAGGGGAGAGTGTGGCATTGTTAGGTAACAATGAAACCCGACCACTATATAAACGCCTAAAGGATTATCTTTACGGGGAAATAGAGAAGGGTAACTTACGGCCTAACCAGCAGATTGCCTCTGAAAGGGAGCTTTGCCGACGTTTTAATTTGAGTAGAACCACTGTCCGCCAGGCGCTGGCAGAGGCTATTGCAGAGGGGACCTTTTACCGCATACAAGGAAAAGGTACCTTTGTTGCTGCTCCCAAAAAAGTGGAGCAACAGGTTAATGCCATTACTAATTTTATGGATACCATTAAATCCAGGGGTTGGCGGCCGGGAATGGAGGTCTTGGAACACCGGATAATATCGGCGGATATAGAGATGGCAAAAATATTACAGGTTAAGGCTGGAGAAGATATAGTTCATTTACGGGCCTTGGGTAAGGGAGATGCCGAGCCCACTGGTTTGTACATAATTTATCTGCCCTATGAGCTGGGCCGCAGCATAATTGATGAAGGCGATGAGGACCGGCGCAAATACGGACTGTGGATTCCCCTTTTAAGCTACCATGCCCAAAAATTAGGTTTGGATTTGGCCTATGCAGATCAGGGGTTCGAGGCTGTTGTTGCTGGCTTAAACATAGCGGAACTTTTGCAGGTACCGGAGGGGGCGCCCATTATCAAGGTAACTTCCATAGCATATACCAGTAAGGATATTCCGGTGGAGTTTCGTCGTGTTTATTATCGGGGGGAAAAATATCGCTTTACTATTCGCCGCAGGTATGATGATGGTATTTCCTATGGGTACTAAATTATGGTGGGGAGGGAAAATAAAGTGGGTACGGCCCTATTGATTGACTTTGGCAGTACTTACACCAAGGTGGTGGCGGTGGATATGGATGATGGAACTTTATTGGCAGGGGCTACTTCCTTGACAACCATTGCCACAGATATCACCTTGGGAATGGAAGAGGCAGTTGCCAAGATTGAAGAAAGGTTGGGGGGGAAGTGTCAATTTCACCCCAAGCTGGCCTGCAGCAGCGCCGCCGGTGGTCTGCGAATGATAGCCATTGGCCTTGTGCCAGATTTTACTGTAGAAGCAGCCCGTAGGGCGGCCTTGGGGGCCGGGGCCCGGGTACTGGGGGCCTATGCCTATGAACTTACCAAGGAAGAACTGTCCCTTCTGGAAAAGGAACCGGGGGATATTATTCTTTTGGCTGGCGGTACTGATGGCGGGGACAAGAAGGTACTTTTGCATAATGCTCGCTTTTTGGCCAGATCCCGGATCAATGTGCCTATTATTCTGGCCGGGAACAAGGTGGTAGCCCCCGAAGCAGCCCGTATTTTGCGGGAGTCGGGCAAGGATGTTCGCGTTACAAAGAATGTCATGCCCGAATTGGGTGAACTAAACATCGAGCCGGCCCGGGATACCATTAGGCAGGTGTTTATGGAAAAAATTGTAGAGGCCAAGGGCCTGCAGCGGGCCGAGGCCTTTGTCGATGGGGGTATTTTGATGCCAACTCCGGCGGCAGTCCTGGCCGGTGCCCGACTTTTAGCCGATGGTGTTCCGGGGGAGGAGGGAATCGGTGAGCTCATGGTTATTGATGTGGGAGGGGCCACCACAGATGTCCATTCCGTGGCAGAAGGCAAACCAAGGCGCAGTCGCACCATAGTCCGGGGATTGCCGGAACCTCGGGCCAAAAGGACAGTGGAGGGTGATCTGGGGCTGCGGGTCAGTGCCTTATCCCTTTTGGAGAGTGCCGGTAAGGAACGCGTCCAGGAAAATATCGGGGTGGATGTAAATGTGGAGGCAATGATATCCCGTTTGTCCTTTGAACTGGGCTGGCTCCCGGAAACACCAACAGATTGGGCCTTGGACAGGGGCATGGCTGTCACTGCAGTTGAAAAGGCGGTGGCGCGGCATGTGGGTACCCTCAGGGAATTTTGCACGCCAACCGGTCAATACTTTATCCAGGAGGGTAAGGATCTAACCGGTGTTGGCTATGTCCTGGCCACCGGGGGTATTTTTGTGCATTTGGAAAATCCCAGGGAGGTCTTGGCCCGGGCCTTTGCCCAAAACCAAAACCCCTTAGTATTGCAGCCCACAACACCGCAATTTTTGCTAGACCGACATTATATCCTCTGGGCAGCCGGTCTCTTGGGGGAAATTGCCCCTAGGCAGGCCCTGGGCTTTATGAAAAAAAGCATAGATTGGCAGGAACCAGCCGTGGCAAAGACCTACCATGGTTCCCATAGGAGGTTTTCCCTTATTAACTAAGACCATCTACTGATGCGGGGGAAGAAATGGGCGAAAGGAAAGGGGGGAGGTTACGGGCAAAACCGGAGTGGTGACTGAATTGAAACACAGAGAAGGAGGTTAAAGATTTGACGAAGAAGGGATTTAACCGGGTGGCTATTTTAGGTGCAGGCAATGGTGCCCATGCCTTTGCTGCCCATCTGGGGATGTTGGGAAAAGAGGTCAATATCTACAATAAATTTCCGGAAGAAATAGCCGCCATTAAGGAAAAGGGTGCCGTGACGGTGGAGGGAGTGCTGGAGGGAGTTGGCCCTGTCAATAAGGTTACCACAGACATGGCCGCGGCAGTGGCCGGTGTAGAAGTTATTATGGTGGTGGTACCTGCCTTTGCCCACCGGTTTATGGCGGAAACCTTGGCTCCCCATTTGGAAGATGGACAAATCATTATCATTAACCCTGGGCGCACCGGTGGTGCCCTGGAATTTTCCCAAGTGTTGCGCCAGTCGGGTGTCAAGGTGCAGGTAAAGATTGCCGAAACCCAAACCCTCCTCTATGCCTGTCGCATTTCAGGACCGGCCCGGGTGGCAGTAAAGGGAATCAAGAAGGAAGTAGCCTTGGCGGCCTTCCCGGCTAAGGATACGCAGGCAGTCCTTGCTTGTATAAAACCCGTCTTGCCCCAGTTTATTGCGGCGGCCAATGTCTTGGAAACAAGCCTTGATAATATAGGGGCTGTCTTCCATCCTACCCCTGTGCTCCTTAATACCGGCCGGATTGAGTCCCAGGTATCCTTCAAATTTTATGTGGAAGGTATGACGGAAATGGTGACCAAGGCCATGGGGAAGGTAGATGATGAGCGGATTGCCGTGGCCAAGGCCCTGGGTATTGAAATGGAGTCGGCGGCGGCTTGGATAAAGCGGGTGTATGGCAGTGAGGGGGAAACCCTCTTTGAATTGCTGCACAATACCGAGGCCTATCACGGCATTGATGGGCCTAAAACCATGCAGGTTCGTTACATCCTGGAAGATATCTCCACTGGGCTGGTGCCCATTGCCTCCCTGGGAGAGGCTTTGGGTGTGGCTACACCAGCTTCCCGGGTTATGGTGGATTTATCCTGTATCCTCTATGATAAGGATTTTTGGGGGCTAGGACGCAATGTGGAAAACCTTGGTTTAGGTGGTCTTGATGGGGAAGGGATGCTGCAATTTGTAACAGAGGGCTTTCAATCATAAGCAAGGACAAAGGAGGAAGACAAATGGCTAAAATATTGGGAGCACCCATAGGTGAATGTGTCCACGTGGCCGGAACACTAAATTTCCTTCGCCTGGCCGCGGAACAGGGCTATCAGACGGAGTTTCTTGGTGCCGCTACACCCCTTAAAGATGTCATTGGTGCCATTAGGGAGACGGATCCCGATGTGGTTGCCATAAGCTATCGACTTACACCGGAAACGGGATACAGTCTTTTACTAGAACTTAAACAAGGCCTAGAAGAGGCGGGACTCCTTGATAGACGTTTTGTCTTTGGGGGGACACCCCCGGTGGCGGAAAGGGCCAAGGAGGTGGGCCTTTTTGAAGCCTACTTCACCGGGGAGGAACCCTTGGAAAATGTGATTGCCTGGTTGAAGGGACAGGATATCGGCGAACGAACGGAAGCAGACTTTCCCGATGAATTGGTACCCCGGCTGGAATGGAAAAAGCCCTTCCCGGTTATCCGGCATCATTTTGGCTTTCCGGCAGATAGTATCAAGCCCACGGTGGAAGGGATTAAGAAAATTGCCGAGGCGGAAATCCTTGATGTTCTTTCCCTGGGCCCAGATCAGGATGCCCAAGAAAACTTCTTTACCCCGGAAAAGGCAGATCCAAGCAGGCGGGGGGCAGGGGGGGTGCCCATTCGTTCCGAGGCTGACTTTGAAGAACTTTACGAAGCGACCCGTAGGGGCAACTATCCCCTTATGCGCTCCTATGCCGGCACGGCTCAGCTCCTGCGCTACGGGGAAATGCTACGGCGGACCATTAAAAATGCCTGGTGTGCCACCTCCATATTTTGGTTTAATCTGGTAGATGGCCGGGGCCCCATGACCCTGCAGGAATCAATAGAGGAACATCTACGGCTCATGAAGTGGCACGGTGATCACGATGTACCAGTGGAGGCCAACGAACCTCACCACTGGGAACTGCGGGATGCTCACGATGTGGTGGCAGTTGTGTCGGCATATCTTAGCGCCTACCTAAACAAGAAGATGGGAGTAAAGACCTATATCGCCACCTACATGTTCAATACCCCACCGACCCTTTCGGATAAAATGGATTTAGCCAAGATGTTGGCCAAGGCTGAGTTGGCTGAGGCCCTGCAGGATGAAAACTTCCGTTGCCTACGGCAAACCCGAGCGGGCCTTTTGAGCTATCCTGTGGATCCTGCCTATGCAATTGGTCAGTTGGGGGCCTCAACCTATGTACAAATGGCCATGAAACCTGACATTATGCATGTGGTTGGCTACTGTGAAGCCCATCATGCAGCTACAGCAGAGGATGTTATCGAAAGCTGTAAGATTGCCCGGAAGGTTATCCAAAACTGCCTCCACGGGATGCCCGACATGACCCATGACCCGGAAGTAATTGAGCGTAAGGAAGAGCTAAAGAAGGAAGCCCAGGTCCTGATCAACGCCATCAAGGCCTTGGGCGGAGATAAGGTGGAAGATCCCTTGGCAGATCCGGCCACCTTGACCAAGGCGGTGGAAATTGGCCTTATGGATACACCCCAGCTTAAGGGCAATGCCTACGCCTGTGGCGAGGTGGTTACCAAGCCCATTAACGGAGCCATCTACGCCGTCGATCCGGAAACAGACGAGATCCTCAGCGAGGAAGAACGAGTGGAGCGGATTTTTAAAAAGTACGGCATCTAGCAAAACCCGGGGAAAAACTACCCCCAACTGGAATAGCCCTGGGAACGGAGAGGGAAAATGCCATTGGGAAGGTAATTATCCGCCATTCCAGGGAGGAGTTTTTCCAGTGGTGGAGAAAATAGAACTGAATTAAATTCATAGGGGGTAGTGGTAGTTGCCAGAAATTGTGCAAGAGATTGTGGAAGAGGATTTTTCTACCGTCGTACTCAATGCCCAAATCCCAGTGCTAATAGATTTTTGGGCCTCGTGGTGTGGGCCCTGTAAAAGACTGGCACCGGTCTTGGAGGAAGTAGCCCGGGAATTGGCTGGCCGGCTAAGGGTGGTAAAGTTAAATGCCGAGGAAAACCAGGAATTGGCCGGCCGCTTCCGTATTCTCAGTGTTCCCACCTTGCTTTTGGTCAAGGAGGGAAAGGAGGTCATCCGTTTCACCGGTTATCAAACACAGGAGGAATTGTTGGATAGGCTGGAGCGGTACCTCTAGCCACCAATAAATAATGAAACTTCCCATGGATAACAACCCTTCCTTTACAAATGCCTCAGGGTGATTGTGGGGAAATAATAATTTATTGGGCCATGAAAGGGGGCAGATGCTTATAAGCATCTGCCCCCTTAAATTTTTCGCAGATTATGGCTCACCTATCTTTCCCTATATCGGCGCAGGTACCAAATGAGGGGGTAGCCAATGGCAAAGACGACTATGGCCTGGCTAGTTCCGATGGATAAAACTGTGAGCCAATAGGGAAGTCCGGCCAAAAGGTGAAGGTAAAGACTTATAATAAAGGCATTGAGGATAATGGGGCTTAGGTAGGCAATGTAGCTGTGGCGAAACCTATAGCTTATGTAGGCTGCAACAAGGGTGGTTAAACTTCCTACTACAACATCAACTAGGCCCAAGCCGCCCAGAAGGGCATTGCAGAGAAGGACTCCTATAAATAGACCGGCAATGGATTCGGGATAAAGGATGGGCAACACAGTTAGGCCCTCGGCCACCCGCAATTGGATTGCACCAAAGCTGATGGGGAGGAGGAAGTAGGTGATGATGAAGTAGAGGGCGGCTATAATTCCTATACGGGCAATGGTTATGGCTTTCATTACTCTATCCTCCTTTCTAGCCCCATTGTAGCATCATGGCTGGACCTGTGCAAGGGTCTGTAATTGGTGGTTAAAATATGAAGTATTGACACATATTTTCTCCTTGGGTGAAGAGCAAATTGTTGTTTCAAGAAGGGATTGGGGCTTGTTAGACAGAATAAGACAAAGAGCCCCATCTGGGTGCCAAAAGGTTGCTTAACTTGGCAAAAAGGCCTGGAGGGGGAATAAAATTATTCAACCAATAAGTAGAGGAGGATGGTCTATGGGTATGTTTTGCTATCAATGTCAGGAGACGGCAAGGGGAGAAGCCTGTAGGGTGCGGGGCGTCTGTGGAAAAAATGAGGAAGTGGCTAAACTCCAGGATCTCCTGATTTATACAGTTAAGGGTGTTGCCGAAATAGTGGTCAAGGGGAAATTGGATATTAGCAAATTAGCGGAAGAAAATTATCAAGTGCTGAGCAGTCTATTTATGACCATAACCAATGCAAATTTTGACGATGAATCCTTGGAAATACAAATCAAAAAACTATTGGCCCTTAGGGATGAACTTGGGAAAAGGGCTGCGGTGGAGGAGCTCCATGAGGCAGCAACCTTTACTGTGGATTCCCGAGAGGCCATGTTGGAGAAGGCCGCATCTGTGGGGGTATTGGCCACCGAAAATGAAGACGTGCGCTCCCTCCGGGAGTTAATTACCTATGGTTTAAAGGGTATGGCAGCCTATGCCGAGCATGCCAAAAATATGGGCAAAGAGGACTTGGCCATCAACTCCTTCATCTATGAGACCTTGGTTGCCACATTGGATGATGCCCTTTCCGTTGATGACCTGGTTGCCTTAGCCCTAAAAACAGGGGAATATGGGGTAAAGGTCATGGCCCTTCTGGATCAGGCCCATGTAGATAGATTTGGGAACCCGGAGATGACAAAGGTCAATATTGGTGTGCGGGATAATCCGGCCATCCTAATTTCTGGCCATGATCTCACTGACCTTGAGCAGCTCCTAAAACAGACCAAGGGGAGCGGTGTTGATGTCTACACCCACGGTGAAATGCTGCCGGCTCACTACTATCCAGCCTTTAAAAAGTATGAGCACTTTGTGGGCAATTACGGCAATGCCTGGTGGCAGCAAATTGATGAATTCGTATCCTTTGGGGGGCCAATTCTCTTTACCACCAACTGCATCGTGCCACCCCGGAGTGAAGAGGTTAAAAACAGGATATTTACAACGGGTTCCACCGGTTATCCCGGCTGCCCCCACATTGAAGCAGATGAAAAGGGTAAGAAGGATTTTTCCCCAATCATTGCCTTGGCTAAAACCCTTCCCCCTCCCACCGAAATTGAAACCGGGAGCATAATAGGGGGCTTTGCCCATAACCAGGTGTTATCCCTGGCGGACAAGGTGGTTGCCGCGGTTAAATCGGGGGCCATTAAAAAGTTCTTTGTTTTGGCCGGTTGTGACGGGCGTATGAAGTCTAGGGAATACTATACTGAATTTGCCCAAAGTCTGCCCCAGGACACCGTTATCCTCACCGCAGGCTGTGCTAAATATCGTTATAATAAACTCCAGTTGGGGGACATTGACGGTATTCCCAGGATATTGGATGCCGGGCAGTGCAATGATTCCTACTCCCTGGCAGTCATTGCCCTAAAACTCAAGGAGGCCTTCGGACTCGATGACGTCAATGAGCTGCCCATAGCCTACAATATCGCCTGGTACGAGCAAAAGGCTGTCATAGTACTTCTGGCCCTACTCTACCTGGGTGTCAAAAACATTCACTTGGGTCCCACCCTACCGGCCTTTCTCTCACCCAATGTGGCGGCGGTTTTGGTTGACAAATTCGGTATTGCGGGTATCGGCACTGTAAAGGAGGATATTGAGTACTTCATGTCCCAATAGGGGGTAGTGAGGGAGACAATTTATATTTAGAGGAAGGGCAAAAAAAGAGGGGTGGCAGAGCTACTCTCCCCCCTCTTTTGTTTTCTTGTAATTGCCCCCCCTTGTGTTCCATGGCATACCCCATCTACCTTCTGGAACTGCCACAAAGGATCCTAACCCATCCTATCTGTCTGGGCCCGGTCCAGTTGCTGGTGTCTCCCGGGAATTTTACCTTTGCTTCACTTGGGGTGACATTCTGACCTGGGGCTTGGGATCTACAATTGACCAACACAAACTAAGGTTCAGTTCTCCCTATAAATTCCCGCCGGTAGGAAGGCCAGGATCACCATTGCCAACATAATAAAATAACTGGCCAGGTAATGTCCGCTCTGGCGGTAAAGGCTGGCTGTGATGGTGGGTCCCAGCAGGGAAGCCGGGATCAACACCAGGAGGATGGCACTGAGGTTTTCGGGAAAATACTTTTGGCCGAATTTTTTCTTGGTCAAGGCTGCGGACAGGGTTGGCGGTGCACCATAACCAATGCCTCCCAGGGCAAACCCCAGTAGTAAAAGGACAATAATGCCTGTCTTGTTGGCCAGGATGGATAATGATAAAGCACCCAGAAAAACTAGGTTACCCACGAGCATTGCTTTTTTGCCATCCATGATATCGGCAATCCTACCAAATAGCAGCCTTCCCATTGCGTTTCCCACGGATACCATTCCCACTAGTAGGGGTAACATGGCCTCTCCAACACCAATTTCTTGCGCCATATAGCTGGCATTGGATACTAGCCCCAACCCTATGGCTGAGGTTATGGTTGCCCAGAGGAACAACAGCCAAAAATCCCGCGTCATTATCATTTCCCCCAGGGGATAATCCCCCTTGGCATTCATTGCCCCTTGTTCCTTCTTTCCCCTTATTTTATTGGTGGTGGGTGGATTTATAATGCTCAAGGACCCGAGGCTAAAGAGGAGAAAGAAGAGAAGAGCAAGCATTTTAAATGTTGTCCGCCAGATGAGTAAATCCATCAACCTCCTCACTACCGTTCCCAGGAGTAAACTTCCCAAACCCATTCCCATTAGGAGGGTTCCCGTTACGGAACCGGTTCCATCGGGATACCACTTGGGTACCGTGGATAAAATGGCATTATAGCTAAGGCCCGTCCCCAAGCCACACATAACCCCATAAAATATATACAATCCCCATATGTTTGTGATTAGGGACACAAAGAAGAATCCCAGAAGAAATAGTCCGGCGGAGATGAGAATGACTAGGCGGGGTTGTTTCCTTCTTAGTATGATACTGGAAATTACATTCCCTAGGCAAAAGGTAATCATGCTAATGGAAAAGGTCATGGAGGTTTGGCTTCGATTCCATGCAAAAAAATCTTCCAGGGGGGCCGCAAATAGTGACCAGGCATAAATCAAGCCCAAAAAAAGCATCAAGATGGTTCCCATCAATAAAACCCTTTTTTTCATGTGTTCACCTTTCATTTCCTTTCCAGAATACAAATCCCCCCCGCTGCAACTAAATTGGGATTAGTGGCCCCAGGGGGGAATTTTAACCTATACTATCCTAGGCCCAAATCTCTTCATCCGTTGGTGGTGCTTCTTTTCTGGGATAGGCGATGGTGGCAATATTTAAGAGGTGCTCGTAGGTTAGGTTTTCGGAAATACTGTTTCCACCCCATGAGCCACAGCCCAAGGAGGGTGTTGGATTGAGATGGGTGAAAAGCCCCCCGCCACCGGCTGCAATGCCCGGCACATTGACCAACAATCTGCCCACGGGCAATTTTAGGGCAGCGTACTCAACCTTTTCCTTGTTGCTGGTGTGAATTACCGCTGAGTGGCCGGTTCCCTGATAAAGCAGATTAGCCTTGGCAATGGCCACCCCTTCTTCGAAGTCATCATAGGTGGTCAGGATAAGTACTGGGCAGAGTTTTTCTCCACACAGGACATCTTCGCTTCCTTTGGCTTCACAGGCCACCACCAGGATGGAAGTATCCTTGGGAACATCTATCCCAGCCTTGGCCGCTACTTCAAAGGCTGCCTTGCCAATAACCTCTACCTTGGGTCTGCCGTTTTCCTCAAACACCACGTTTCTAATCTTGGCTACTTCTTCTTCATCCCCGATATAATATGCGCCATGGGCTTCCAAGGCCTTTATTAGGTCATCCTTCATATCCCGGGGGACAATGGCCGATTGGTTGCAGGCGCAGATTACGCCGTTATCAAAACTTCTGCCAATGACAATAAATTGGGCGGCCTGGTTGAGGTCGTCGCATTCCCGATCTATTATGGACTGCACATTGCCTTGGCCCACACCATAGGCGGGTTTACCGCTGGAGTAGGCAGCCTTTACCATACTCATGCCCCCGGTGGCCACAACCACATCAGCCGCAGCCATTAGGGCTTGGGTCCCCTCAATACTGGGGTCCTCCACCATTTGGATTACATGTTCCGGTGCATCTATTTCCCGCAGGGCGGCATTCATATACTCAATTGTTTTACCTGTGGTTTTTATAGAGCGGGGGTGGGGGGATACTATAATTGTGTTTCTACCTTTAATGGCCAACATGGCATTTCCCAGGGGGGTTATTGTGGGGTTAGTGGTGGGTGCCACTGAGGCAACTACACCCTTGGGATGGGCTACATAGTAGAGTCCCTTTTCCTCATCCTTGTCAATTATCCCCATGGATTTTTTGTTCTTCATGGTCAACCAAACTCCGGAACCCATTGTTTTGTTTTTGTCTATTTTAGATGGTACATTTCCCATACCGGTTTCCTCTACCGCCAGCTTCGCTAATTCTTCAGCATTTTCCGAGACCGCCATGTTGATAACCCGACACATGAGATCCACTTCTTCTTGCGTACATTTTTGCATTTCTGCCAAGGCTGCCCGGGAATTATCCAACAATACCTTTAGTTTTGGATCCATTGTCAATCTCCTTTCCGTGTTTTATTTGTTGCCGGTTGAACCCTCAGGTACACTTATGAACATGTTATAACATTCCAAGAATGGTCTATAGTATAAAACAGAAGTAATCTTGTTATTGCTACAATACAGCAAATTTTGTGAAAGGTTTTCCCCTGGCCGATCCTTATTTCTTCCGTTTTATACAATGGATTGATGTAATTGTCTGATAACATGCCATATAAGGAGAATAGAGATGAAATGAGCATTTGTCGTGGCTAGCCGCCGGGAAGTCCGGGGGCAAGGAGAAGTCTATCGCTAGGGAGGGTCAGATGTGTATTTAAAAAACTTTGATGACATAATTAGGAGACTAAAGGAGGATCCCAGCACGAAAAGGGTTGCCATTGTGTGTGCAGAGGATATGGAATCCATGGAGGCAGCCCTAAAGGGCCACCAGGATGGAATTTTAGAACCCCTCTTGATCGGGAATAGGGCCACAATCGAAGGACTCTTGCTTGAAGCCGGGAAGGAAAGGGATGCCTTTGTCATCCATGGGGCGGATACACCCCAGGAGGCGGCTGCCCTAGGTGTCCGGCTGGTAAATGAAGGAAGGGCCGACTTTTTGATGAAGGGCAAGTTGGAGACAGGACAGTTATTGAAAGCGGTCGTTGACAAGGAAACTGGACTTGGTGTGGGGGGTGTCATGTCCCACATTGCCCTCAAGGTTGTACCCAGTTACCACAAGATTTTGGCATCAACCGATGGGGGGATGATCTTGTATCCAACCCTTGAGCAAAAGAAGGCCATTATTGAAAACGCCGTGGGGGCCTTGCGCAAATTGGGTTATAAAAAACCAAAGGTGGGGGTATTGGCAGCCATAGAAAAGGTTAATGCCAAGATGCCGGAAACAGTTGATGCGGCGGCCTTGAAGGAAATGAACCAAAGGGGGGAAATCAAAAACTGCCTAGTGGAAGGTCCCATCTCCTTTGATCTGGCGGTCCGCAAAGAAAGGTCAATAGCCAAGGGTTATGTGAGTGAGGTGGCCGGTGATGTGGATATTTTAGTGGCACCCAACATAACGGCTGGCAATATCCTGGGAAAATGCCTTATTGAGATGGCGGGGGCTAAAATGGCGGGCCTGATTTTGGGGGCCAAGGCACCCATAGTTGTTACCTCCAGGGGTTCTTCCCGGGAGGAAAAATATTTATCCCTGGCCCTGGCGGCGGCCACAGCGGGGGAATAGCCCCCGGGGCCCCCGGAGAACACCGGGGGCGGGAAAGAAGGGTATGCCGCCAGGGAACCTTTTCACTAATACCTTCCAAAGAAAGGGGGGTGACACCCTATATTTTCTGAAGAACCTGTAAATGGTTGTAAAAATATCATTATGGGAAAGGTGGTAAGAAAATGAATGGTGGCTTTTTAAGTGCCGATTGGGCAAAAAGGCACCCGGGGCGCGGGATATTCGTACTAATTGTTACCTTTATAATGGCCTTTATCATAACCAGCAGTTTTGATATTGAGATGTACACCGGATTTTTTGGCTACTTGGCCATGTCCTGTGTCGGCATGCTGGTGGTGTTGGGAGCCATGTGGAAGGGAAGGAGTCTGCCGGTGGACAATATCCCCCAACCATTGAGTGGGATGCTAATGGGGATATTTGCTTTTATTTGGGGGACACTGCTCTGTTACGGTCTCATCAATTTTGTCGGTGGTGGTGCCCTCCATCCCTTTGTGGCCTTGCATACAATTATGTCCATCGTTACCATGTTTTTCATCTTCCTGGCCTTTAATTTCTGGCCCTTCAATAAACTATCTCCCCCAGCGGCCGGCTTTACCTATATAATAACTGCTTATACCATTGCCTTTTGCCTGATCCAGCTCTTTGACTTTAGTCTTGTGTCGTATCCCTTGGGCGTATATCCCTCACCCATAGAACCTGTACCCCTTTACGCGGCAGGAGGGCCTTTGGAAATCTTCTTTGCGCCTACGGGGCCCTTCCCCTGGGAACATGGTATAACATACACCCTGTGTTCCCTTGTCTTCCTTTGGGTTTTTGCCATCCTAGGCATGTGGCCCTTTAGTAACCTTAAGCTGGAGCAGCCGGTTTTTGGTGCTGCCGTCACCGTCAGCTGCCTGGTTCTGGGCTATATAGCCTTTAATGTTGGTGTCTATCAGCTACACATTGAACCACTCCACCTCATGTCCTATGCTATAGGTGCTATTTTTGGGATCCTTATAACATTGACCATCTTCCAAACATGGCCAGGGAGGACCATGGAGGGGCTGGCTGGCGGCTTTTTCAACCTGGCCCTTTCCCTATTGCTGGGAGCCGTGGGTTATGTAGTTGTCCAGGCCTTTTGCAATTGGCACTTCGGGGAAACCATGGTTTATCCCGATGGTCTCAATGCCATAAATACCATGATGCTGGGTCTGCTCTTTCCCATCTGGGCGGCCTATGGGGACCTCTTTGAGTTCTGGCCCTTGCCCCCATTGACACCCCCGGATGAGGGGCCGGTAGAATAGGGAGCAACCACAACTTCTTCCTCTGGCGGTGTTTGCCATCGCCGGGGGAAGAAGTGTTTCTGGCAGAAGGTATTTGTCCAATGCTTAAAAGGTTATGCCCATTAGCATACTTGGAAGGGGATGGAATTATGTCAGTTCGGATTTTGGTGCTCAATCCCGGTTCGACCTCAACTAAAATTGCCATTTATGAGGGCGAAAAACCTCTCTTTGTGGAGTCCATTGAACATTCTCGGGAAGAACTGGCCAAATTTCCCGAAATAAATGATCAATACCCCCTGCGCAAGGAAACAATCTTATCTCAATTGGATGAGAGGAATATACCCCTTGGGTCCATTACAGCCATTGTGGCCCGGGGCGGTTTATTGCCACCGGTAAAATCCGGAGCCTATAGGGTAAATGACGATATGGTTTATCAATTGAAGTATCACCCCCAAAATGAACATGCTTCCAACCTGGGTGCCATTATCGCCCAAGGTATTGCACAAGACTTAGGTATAGAGGCCTATGTATATGACCCGGTTACCGTAGATGAGATGGAACCCATTGCCAGAATTACCGGCCTACCCGAAATGGAAAGGAAGGGCATGGGGCACAACCTCAACATGAGGGCCTCGGCAATAAAATATGCCCAGGAAGTGGGCAAGGCCTATGATGAGTTATCCTTGTTGGTGGCCCACCTGGGTGGTGGCATTACCCTGAGCCTTCACAAAGGGGGCCGCATTATAGATATGATATCCGATGATGAAGGGCCCTTTTCCCCGGAACGGGCCGGGGGTTTGCCGGTTTTTCAAGTAATAAAAATGGCCAGCTCCCCGGAGTATGACTATAAGAAAATGATGAGAAAGGTCAGGCGCCAGGGGGGGTTAATGGCCTACTTTGGAACAACGGATGCCCGGGAAGTTGAAAAAATGATAGCAGAGGGCGATAAGAAGGCCGCCTTGGTTTATGAGGCTTTGGCCCACAATGTAGCCAAAAACATTGGGAAGCTGGCCGTTGTGGTGGCAGGAAGAATTGATGCCATTATCTTAACAGGGGGAATGGCCCATTCGGAAATGCTTGTCAGCTGGATTAAAGATAGGGTGGCTTTTTTGGCGCCGGTAAAGGTGATTCCGGGGGAAAATGAAATGGAAGCCCTGGCCCAAGGAGCCTTGCGGGTAATAAGAGGGGAGGAGCAGGCCCGGGAATTTGTGTCCGGGGACTAAAAAGTTTATCCCGCCCAGAAAAAGGAATTCTTGGCCTTGGGGAGAAGATATAGCTAAAGGCATTATGGCAATTAATCCCCTTCTGCATTTCCGCTCAAGCCAAGGCATGTACTACCTGATCTGTCTAAATAATTTCCTAAAAGGTGAAACCGCTTGAAATTCCCAATTGAGGAGGGAGGTTGTTTTGGTGGAATTTGTGGACACAGGTAGGCACATGAAACAAGTTTCTCCCCCGTTTCAGCCCAACATCAAGGCGGGTGTAAAAAACTATGCAGAAGCAGTTTTGGAGTGGAACCCGGCTTCCCGAAAGGGTCTTGCCTTGTTTTACCAGTTTGTCACGGGAACCTCTGCCCAAGACACCCGGTTTAACTTAATTCCCGATGGCTGTGCAAATATATTGTTTAAATGTGATGCCCAGGACCCCCGTGTAACCCTATCGGGGATTATCCACGGGGAAAAACCCATTGAATTAGAACCAAATGTTACCTATTTTGGCTTTAAACCCTACAGTTTGGCTGGGATAAAAAGCAGCAATCTCTCCTTTGCGGAATTAGGAAGTACAGAAGTTGATTTAAAACATTATTTTCCGGAGGTTGAGTTGCTGACGGATAGGGTTCTGAATAACGATGATTTTCGCAGGAGGATCCGTATACTTCTTGCTTATGCCCAAAGACATCTGCTGGATCATGATTATGTTCCCGGCCTGGCGGAAAACCTTGCGGTTTCCATGTGTGTTTCCAAGGGGCAGCTGCAGGTGGGTGAGCTGGCAAGGATGGTGGGTTATACCGATAGGCATTGCCGCAGCAGGTTTAAAAAAATGTTCGGGATTACCATGGCCCACTATAATAGAATTATGAGATTCCAGAATGCGGTAAAGATGATCTGTAGTAAGAATAGTGTCAGCCTGACTAATATTGCCCATACCAATGGTTATTTTGACCAGGCCCATTTCATTAAGGAGTTCAAAAAATTCGCAACTTATCCACCGACAAAATTTAGGGAAAACTTACTGGCCTAGGTGGGTAGGTGGACACCGATAGGGTTGGCAGTATTATTGAAGGACTGCCAATACAATAATATTGAAGATTGAGAACGGAGAAAACCCGCCAAGGAAAATGGCCTACTTTCCTGCGGGGTTTTTTCTTGAGAAGGGAGGTTTACAAAGTGAGGACTTCCCCGGCCTATCTTTTGCTCACTGGGGAGCAATGGGACGAGAAGTTGAAAAGGGCCAGGAAACTGGCCTCACCATGTGTATTGTGTGCAAGGAATTGTCGGGTATCCCGCTATAATGAAGCCGGGGCATCTTCCTTGGGTACCTGTCAAACAGCCCATAAAGCCCTTGTTTCCAGTGTGGGTCCACATTTTGGCGAAGAGCCACCCCTGGTGGCCAGCGGTGGATCCGGTACTATTTTTTTCTCCCACTGTAACCTGGGGTGCATTTTTTGCCAAAATTATACCATAGCCCATTTGGGCGAAGGCCGCCGGGTCAGTGATGAGGAATTGTCTAGGATGATGCTTCGCTTACAAGCCTTGGGGTGCCACAATATTAATCTTGTTACACCCACCCATGTGGTTCCCAATATAATTGCGGCGGTGAGGATGGCCGCGGAGGGGGGATTGAAAATCCCCCTAATCTATAATACCGGTGGCTATGACTCCCTGGAGACTATTGGTCTCCTGGAGGGAATTGTGGACATTTATATGCCGGATATGAAGTTTGGGGAAACACTCCCCGCCCGGGAATTTGCCCAAGCCCCCGATTATCCGGAGGTGAATTTTATGGCTGTGAAGGAAATGCACCGCCAGGTGGGAGATCTGAGATTAGATAAAGAGGGCGTTGCCACCCGCGGGCTATTGGTGCGGCACTTGGTTTTACCCGCCGGATTGGCAGGTACTAATAGGGTAATGCAGTTTATTGCCCGGGATGTGGCAAAGGACACTTATATAAATATTATGGGCCAGTACCGGCCCCACTACAAGGCGGTGGGTCATCCTCAGTTGGGGCGGAGAATTACAGTAAAGGAATATCAAGCAGCACTGGAAATGGCCCAGGCTGCCGGGTTGACCCGGATCCAGGCCCTATAAGGTTCCCTTTTGGCCGTATTCCCGGGCGGTGGAGACAAACCAACGGAAAATAGCGGTGGAGAAATCATTGGCTTGCAGTGCCTCTGGATGCCACTGAACACCCAAATAGGGTAAGTTTCCCTTACCTTCAATGGCCTCTACCACACCATCACCCTTGGATTTGGCGGCAATAATTAGGTTTTCACCTGCCCTATCTACGGCCTGATGGTGAAGGCTGTTAACCCGTATAGATTTGGCACCCAGTATTTTATGGGTTTTGCTCCCTTCCCCAATTCTTATGGAGTGGGTTGGGTACCAAACCGGGGCCTCTTGCCTATGCTTGAGAGCCCCTTTTATGGCGGTGGAAATGTCCTGGTGGAGGCTGCCGCCCAGGGCAACATTTAAAACTTGCATCCCACGACAAACCCCCAAAATGGGCATTTTTCTTTCCGCGGCCAGCTGGGTTAGGCAAAGCTCATACCTATCCCGAGCTGGTTCAATAGTACCCAAACATTGCTGGGGTTCTTCACCATAATGAAGGGGATCAATATCCCCACCCCCGGTCAGCAGTAGGCCGGCAAGGATATTTAGCTGCAGGTCCAGGTTGCCCGCCTCTCCCAAGGGGACCAATATTATGGGGATACCACCGGCGGCCTCAACTGCTTTCACATAAGATTCCAGTCTCCCCCCCTTTTTCCCCCCCATCTTGTAGCTGGAGGCAATGCCAATAATAGGTTTCACCCAATATTCCCCCCTATTTAAGATAGTACTTTTAAACCACGGCGGGAAAATACTATTCCCGGCCAGCTAAGGAACTTGCCAGTTTCTTGAGTAAACCTGGGTTTAAATCCTCCTCCGAGTAGACGGTAATACCATTTTCCCTCAGGAGGGCGGCCAGCACCCCGACACCGGGGCGCAGTACCCGCTTATGGCTCCCGTCGTATATTTTCTTGCTGCCACAGGCGGGACTGTGGGCCTTGAGGATGGCGGCGGGTGTTTTAAGCAGTTGGGCTAAATAAAGGGCTTCCTGGGCTCCCCGGATATATTGTTCTGTGAAATCATCCCCTTCCCGGGACTGGACCATGGCCCTTCCCGCTAGAACATCAGGGCCGCTCCCTCCTTTTATTTCCGAACAGGGGCGGGGAGTGGGGAGGCCACCCAGTTGTTCTGGGCAAACGGGGATGACAAGCCCTTGCCGCAGAAGGTCTATTAATTCTTGATTATGGCAAGTACCTTGGTCATAGCGGGTGTGTAGGCCCAGGAGGCAGGCGCTGACTAAGATCATGGGATATACCCCCTTTTAATTCTTATATTTTTCTTCCTTTTTTGTCAGGGCACGTTGGAAGTAAATAAAAACCGGCAGAGGAATGAGGACCCAACCAAAACTTTTAATGAGGATGTTGGTGGCCCTGGCGGCTTGATTTTGCTTGTGGGAAAGTACGGCGGCTTCATACCTTCTCTCCAAATCCTCCTGGGTAGGCCGTGTCCCTTCATTTTCGTAGTGGGCCCTATCCATCATCATGCTTTTGTAGTCTTCCAGGGTTTGGTAGTAGGGTGTAGGGGCAATAATATCAGCAGCGGCCATAAATATACTTACACTGCCACCAATGGTCATCATCAAAGTTGCAAAAAGAACCATATACAGGTAAATGTTGCGCACAATCAGTCCTCCCTCCTTCAGGCTGTTAATCTTATTGCCGGCCAGTAAAAATATAATGAAAATAAGGATTACCACGGGTACAAGTAACAATGCAGATATTACCAAGACTTCACCCCCGGAATAAAAGAGAAAGGAACAAGGTTACACTTCAAGTATAGGCAACAGTTGGGGATTGGTCAAACATTAGTGTGCCGGTGGACAGCAAATCTTAAATGCCGCTTGGGGATGATACCGCAAGTATCTTGGGAGATTTTGCTCCCCAAGAAAAATAAAGAAGCCTCCCCGGCTTTAGAGGCGAAGAGGCTCCTCCAGCTCATAGCGCTCAGCGGGGGATGTAAACCCGCTTTTGGGCTAGGGCCTTCTCAATTCTTTCTTCGGCATAAAGGTCTGCTGCTTCGTGGGGTTGCAGACCCTTTTCTTCTCCCAGGGCAAAGACTTCTAGAAGGATGTCATAGATTTTCCCCGCCTTGGCCTGGGCCAACTCCCGGTTGTAACCGGCAGGGTCTAATTCTTGGGCAACATTGATGACACCGCCACCGTTGACAATAAAGTCGGGGGCATAGAGGATGCCCCGCTCGGCCAGGGCCTGGCCATGGCGGGCTTCCAGGAGCTGGTTGTTGGCAGAACCGGCGACAATTTTGGCCTTCAGCCGGGGGATACTTTCGTCATTAATAACCCCACCCAGGGCACAGGGGGCAAAAATATCACACTGGGCATCAAATATCTCGGCCGGATCCACAGCAATTGCTCCCTTTTCCACAGCGGCCTCTACCCGTTCGGGAGAAATATCAGTAATGAGGACCTTGGCTCCGGCATCCATTAGGTGGGACATAAGGTAGGTACCCACCTTGCCTGCCCCTTGGATGGCCACCGTCTTACCGGCCAGATCGCTGGTACCAAACTTGTGCATATGGGCGGCTTGGATCCCCCTGAAGACGCCGTAGCCGGTCACAATGGAGGGATCGCCACTGGTATCGGGGAGGCCTCCCACATAGGGTGTAACGCTCCTAATGGTAGTCATGTCAGACAGGCTGGAGCCAACGTCTTCGGCAGTAATATAGCGGCCCCCCAGGGTATCAACAAATTGACCAAAGGCCCGGAATAGTTCCTCCGTTTTGTCTGTTTTGGGGTCGGCCATCATTACCGCTTTGCCGCCTCCCAGGTTTAAGCCCATGGCGGCATTTTTATATGTCATTCCTTTGGAAAGTCTTAGGACATCGAATAATGCTTCCTCTTCTGTAGCATAGGGCCAGATGCGCAATCCCCCCAGGGCCGGGCCTAGGGTGGTATCGTGGATGGCGATGATTGCCTTTAGGCCCGACACCTTATCCTGACAAAATACCACCTGTTCATGATCCTGTTCCACCATGTCCTGAAACAACTTCATAATAGTAAATCCTCCCTTCCCTAATTATTTTTCCGTAGGGATTCCTGTCATTAATATAGATGCAAGTTACATACCAACTTATAAGTTGGGGTGGCGGTGGGCAGGGAGGCTATATACCCAGATCCAATCTGGGAAAACAATGTTTCCGGGTCTGCAAAAACCCATACTTTGCAAATAATTGCAGGCAAGAATATTCTCAAACAATCCCCCGTCCCAAGGGGTGTGCCCTATCAGGGGGAAAATTTAAAACCCCGGATGAGGACAATGGGGGTACCCAAATCGGCGGAGCCCGTTACCAAATCGGCTAAGGTGGCGATGATGCTGGTCATTTCCCGGGGGGTGGTCCCCAGTTCTTCGGGCGATGCCTCCTGGGGCAGTTCCTTGATGAAATTTTCTATTTCTTCCCGGGAATAACCTTGATTGTAGAGGGTATCCACCTGTAGTTTTAGTTTTACACCTGTACGCAGGGATGCCCCGCAAAGGCCATCACTTATGCCAACGGTGGGGTGTGGATCGGCAAGCTCATATATACCCGAATCCGGGTCTTTATAGGCACCGTCACCGAAGATCAATACCTCTGCCTTCTTGCCACTTACCTTTCTTATTTTATCCCTTATTTTGTTGGCCATGGCATCGGGGTCACCCGGCAGCAGTTTCAGCAGCCCTTCCTCAAAATCGGATACATTGGAACCTATTACGCCCCATTGCCCGGGGCCCACATCACCGATGGTTATGACCGGTACATTGGCGCCGAAGGCTTCAAACAGCTCCCGCAGCTTTTCCCCTTCGTGGACGGCGCCGATGCAAATACCGTTTAAGTAACCCCGGTCATAGACCTTGAGGGGATTATTGGAAAAAATGATTTCCCCCTTGGCCCCCCCGGCGGCAATCATTTCCAGGTACAGGTGGCGATAGTCCAACCCCGTTATGGGGTGGGAAAAGGTGAGGTCTTCCATTTCATTTGTATAAATAACATAGGGATCGTGGTAGCTATCCAATTGGCTATCAAATCTGTACACAGCGGGGATTGTTTCCTCCGGATTCTCCACAAGTGAGTGGGCATCGACGATCTTAATGCTGTAGTGTCCCAAGTCAACGGCTATGGCCAGGGCTTGTTCTGCCCCTTTGACATCTTTTTTAATGCCCAGGGCCTTGGCGGCGGTTCTTTGTAAGTGGTCAAAGGTTACCTCGGCTATTGCCAGCTTTCCTTCCGGAGTTCGCACCGTTAAATCGGCTATTCCCCGGCCTGTGATTTTCCGGATGCTCAGGATGTGGTAGCCCATTTCCTGTAGTTTTAGGGCGGCGATTATTTCCCGAATAAGGACATTGAGTTGGGGAGTGTTTTCCCGGGCCTCCCGCAGGCTTTTTAAGACCTTTTTCAAGCGCAGGCGGGTGGTGGCAAATTCTTCGTTTATGATTCTGTTGCCCACCTCATCAAAGGGCATGGAGAGCTGGACAATGACCTTACCCCCTCGGGTGGCCATGGCCAGGGATTTCATGATGAGGGCAAAGCGGTTGCGGCTGGCAATGGGGCTGATGACGGCCAGGGTGCTCTTGGGTTTTAGTTTTAGCTTGTTGATGATATCGCGGGATAGCTCATCACAGGTTATATACCTATTTTGGGAACGGGCCACCACCGCCTCCGTAACGCAAATAATGTCTCCGTCCTCAACAAAGGGCTTTACCGTGTCTGCGGTAATGGCGGCGATGTCATCATTGGGTATGATAAGCCCTGTTTTTAAACCAATGGCCGCCACCCCAACGGATGCTGGGAGGGAAAAGTTATCCATAAAGCAACACCCCTTCCTTTAATATCCAGGCATATTAGTGTCTATTGATTTTGCAATGGCCATGATGGAGTTACTTGAGGTTAATAACCCAATGGCGCGAACGGGATATTATTTTATCCAGTACAAGAGTATCACAATGGGAATAAATTTGCACGCCTTTTCCCTGCCACCCATGGGTAAACGATAATTTTGCTTAGATGATTAAATTGTGGTTGTTTTGCCTGTTCATGGGAACAATTTTATCCCCGGCAACGTCAAAAATAAACCAGACGGGATTTTTTTCCCATGTGGATCACGGAATTTATCCCCAACGAAGCAAAAAAAGCAAAGGGAGTGACAAAAAAATGAAATACATTACCAAGGTGAACAGACGGCGTCTCCTTTCCTATTTTATCCTTACCCTTCTTATCATCCAAATGCTACCCTCCACGGGCTTTAGTGCCGGGGAGGTCAGGCTCCTCATAGACGGCCGCCGTATAGATGCCTTGCCCCAGCCCATGATTAAAAATGGCCGGACCTTGGTTCCGGCCCGCCTAACCTTTGAAGAAATGGGTGCGGAGGTCAAGTGGAATGAAAGGGACAGAACTGTACATATTTCCAAGGGGAACCGTTCTGTATTATTGCGTATCGACAGCCATTTGGTAGAATACAAGATTGACCAGGAAAAAACCTACGGTTTAAGCGATGTTCCCCCCCAAATATACGCCGGGCGCACCTTTGTTCCCATCCGCCTGGCCAGTAACGCCCTGGGGGTGGGTATAGGGTGGGAGGAGTCCAGTCGGACGGTTACTGTCAATTCTAACCAGCCCGCTGACATAGAGCCCTTCTTTCCCGTGGAAATAGAATCGGTTCAAGCGCAAGGGGTAATTACGGGGGCCATCCAGCTGAAATCCCGCTTCCCGGAGGGGGTTCCGGCGGGAGCTAGTAAAATTAAGTATCTTTTGTTGAACCCTGAAAGGGGCAAGGGTAAGGTAATTGCCCGGGGGAATCAGCCCACCGCTACCTATAACTATCTTCCGGAAGTTAAGGATAGGGGGAAGTGGGTTTTGGTTGCCGCCCTCTATGATGACCAGGATGATTTCGTGGCCGGGGATGCGGTTGGTGTGCAACTGCTGGTGACCCCGGAGGTATCCCTGCTGGGATTGTCTCCCAACACCACAATAAAGGACACTGTTTCCCTAAGGGCCGATTTGAATTTTGCCCCGGCCTATGTGAAGTATGAAATAACAAACCTGGACAATGATAGGGTTTTCCTTTCTGAAGAAGCCGATCCATACGGGAACTACCCTTGGACCCCCCAGGTGGCCGATAGCGGAACCTATTCCCTGCGGGTTATCGCCTATGATGATACCGGACAAGCCTTTCCCAGTCGTGCTGTCACCGTCCGGGCCGAAGTTGAGCCAAGGCTGGGTCTGCTGGGAGTAAGTGCCGGTAGCACCATAACAAAACCCGTCAACCTTCTGGCTAACAGGAACTTTGCTGTCAGCCAGACAGAGTATATATTGCGGGATCCGGAGACAGGTCGGGAGAAGGTATTGGCCAAGATTCCCTATGGTGGTTACACTTGGTTCCCGGGGCCAGACGATGTGGGGACTAAAGAGGTTTTGGTTAGGGTCCTAGATCCCGCGGGCCGCGTTCATACCAGTGACCCCGTTCGGGTAAAAATACCGGCTGAGCCCCAGCTCCTTTTGCAGGGCGTGGGCCCCAATCAGGTGGTTAGTGGCCCGGTGGAATTGACATCCAGGTGCAATGTTGATTTGCGGAACATAAAGTATTATCTGCTTAACAACCAAAGGGGAGAAAGACGGCTTATCGCCGAGGGAGAGGAGGCAGACGGTAAATACACCTGGACCCCGACCCCAGGAGATGAAGGGGAATGGCGGCTCTGGGCGGAGGGCACCACCAGGAATGGTAGAAAGGTCACCAGTGAGGAAGTTTCCTTCCGGGTCTACTTGGGGCAACTTCATGAAGCCCGCCCCATCATTGAAAAGGAAAAATTTTTGGACTTTGCCTCCGCCTTGGCCGTTGAATCATGGCAGAGGACGGGCATGTCAGCGGCTTTGCAGACGGCCCAGGCAATTTTAGAAACAGGCTGGGGTCAAAAGGTCCCGGTGGACAAGTATTCTGGCAAATTCTCCAACAACCTTTTTGGCATTAAGGGCGGGGCCTCAGCGGGGTCGGTCATCTCCAGCACCTGGGAAGAATATAATGGGCAGCCCTATAGAATAGATGCCAACTTTCGGGCCTATGCCGACCCCCAAGAAGGCTGGGCCGACCACAAGGATTTCCTCCTCACCGGTAGCCGCTATGAACCCTTCCGGGCGGTTATGCACGATAGTGGCCAAGGGGCCTGGGCCCTAAAACGGTGTGGTTATGCCACGGATTCCCAATATGCCCTTAAGTTAATGGATATCATTAGAAGATATAATCTGGCTAAGTTGGATGAGGTGGGGATCTGAGGGATAAAAAGGTTACGGCACTGGGCTTACCCGGTGCCGATTCCTTTCTGGGCGAATGACCCCCCTAGCTATTTTTGTCGGGAACATTTCCTTCACCGGGGAGGAATTTTCCACTGGGGTGGTGAAAATATTTCCCAGGGAGTTGTATTATATAATCGAAGGGAGGAGTTTTAGTGCCGACAATTTTTTTCTTGGGGCCCAAGCTGGATAAGGCCCAAAAGGAGGAGTTGGTGAAATCCTTTACCAAGAAAGCCAGTGAGATAACGGGTGTCGATGAAGAAGCCTTTGTGGTCTACCTAAAACCAACAGATCCCGAGGAAGTGGCCATAGGGGGCCAATTATTGGCCGAAAGAAGGAAGAAGGGAATCTAACTGGAACTAGAACAGGGGTCGGAACTCTGTTTGTTAGAACAGGGCTCCGCCTCCTGTTTTTGCTTGACAAGGTATATTATTACCGGAGGGTGTGCTGTAAACCGTGATTAAAACGATAAATTTGAGCAAGGATTTTGCCGGCGCCAAGGCTCTGGAAAAGCTGAACTTACATATCGCGGCGGGGGAACTCTTTGGGTTTTTGGGCCCTAACGGGGCTGGTAAAACTACCACTATAAAAATGCTCACCGGCCTTTTGCGGCCCACCGCCGGTGAAATTATAATCAACGGCTATGATATTAAAAGTGAGCCTGTTGCGGCCAAATCTTGCCTGGGTTTTGTCCCCGATGAACCGATTCTCTATGAGAAGCTCTCGGGCCGGGAATTTTTATCCTTCATGGCTGACCTTTATAAGGTAGGAAAAAAGGATAAAGAAGAAAGGATTCCCGAACTCCTACAACTCTTTAGCTTGGCGGAAAGGGCTGATGACTACATCCAGTCCTATTCCCGGGGGATGCGGCGAAAAATTGCCATCGCCGGGGCCCTAATCCATAATCCGCGGGTACTTCTTCTAGATGAACCAACCTTGGGTCTTGATCCCGCCAGTGCCCGCTTGTTGAAGGACATTCTCCGTACCCTAGTGAGCCGAGGAGCCGCTGTTTTCATGTCCACCCATATTTTGGAGATTGCCCAGCATATGTGTACTAGGGTGGGCATTATAAACCAGGGTGAACTAATTGCCTGTGGTACCATGGATCAACTCCGCAGTCAGGCCCAGGAATATTCCCTGGAGGATGTTTTTCTTAAATTGACCGGTGGGGTGGAGCATAGGGATACCATCCGTTTCCTGCGGGAAGGGGTGGAATGATGACAGACCTGTTGAAATGGAAGTGGCGCTTATTATGGCGCTCAACTGGCGAGACAGAGTCTAAAAAAGTAGGCACTATTATACTGTCCCTTTTGGCCTTTGTTTGGTTTCTAGTCGCCTTCCTGGGAAGCCGTTTTTTCTTTCTGATCCTGGCGGAATTAGCCGGGGAAATGGGGCAGGATTTTGGACCCCCTTTATTGGGGGATGCCCTGTCGGGATTGTACCTTCTTGGTTTGGTCGTCAGCCTTTTTACTGCTTGTGGGTCAGCCTTTAGCGTCATGTATTCCTCATCGGACCTCCCCCTTTTATTTGCTGCCCCCCTAAGAATAAAGCAGGTCTTTCTTATCAAGTTTTTGGAGATCCTGGCATCGGTATTCATAGCGCTAGTTCTTCTTACTTTGCCAGTTATGCTAGGTTTTGGTGCCAGTATTGGAGTAAGATGGTCCTACTATCCTGCCATGCTTTTACTGACCCTTTTTATCCTCCTTTGGCCCACAGCCCTGGGTGCAGTCCTCAACCTCTTTGTAATGCGGATTATACCCCCTTATCGGGTACGGGAAGTGGGGGTAGCCTTGGGTTCCCTTTTGGGAGGCCTAGCCTATGCCGCCATCCAGTTAGGTACTCGCAGTATTACTTCCTTGGACGCTGGGCAGGTAGCCCGCATAACAGGCAGCCTCAGTTTTGCCCGGATTGGTTTTTCCCCCGCCTCTTGGTTGGCCCAGGCAACCTTGGCTGCCAGTCAGGCACGCTGGAGCGGTTTTTTCCTCTGGGCCGGCCTGGTGGCCATATCAGGTCTTATTTTCTTTTCCCTCTGCCTTTTCCTAGTGCAGGAAGCCTTCTATGGGGGCTGGGCCGGCAGTGCCGAGGTGGGGCGGTGCAAAAAAGAAGGCCCCAAAGGCTGGGCCTTGGGGCGGTGGCTAGCGGGTTTTCTCCCCCGGGGGATTATAATGGCCCTGGCGGGCAAGGAAATAAAAATGATCAGCCGGGATCTGCGGGAATGGTCCCAGGCCATATATATGCTAGTAGTATTGAGTGTAGGCATAATTGTTCCTTTTATGGGTCGGGCAAATCCCTTTTCCCCCCAGGACATATCAGACCTGCCCTTGGGAATTTACTTCTTTTTTATCTTTTTTACCAGCAGCATGCTATCTTCAAGTTTAGCCCTGGGCTCTCTAGCCCGGGAAGGCAAGAGTTGGCCCCTCTTACGAACCAGTCCCACGACCAATAAAGAAATCCTCTACGGTAAACTGGTGGGGCTGACTCCCTTGATATTTTTCTTTATAGTGATCTTAACCTTTATTTTAACCTTGCTTTTGGGTGACAGGCGTTTTTTCTTAATGGCCGGATTCACCCTTTTAACTAGCCCGGGCCTAGTGGCAATAAACATCGCTGCCGGTACTATTTCTCCCAAATTCGATGCCCCGGATCCCCGCCAGCGGGTCTCCATCCCCGCTGTTCACTTAAGTATGCTGGCGGAAGTGGGTTATGGAGTTGTTGTAGCCCTGACTATGACCATGGGAGGGGCTAATATATGGATGGGGAAGGTTAGTATTAGTGGACTGCTGGGATTTCTCCTTTTCTTGGGAGCGGCCATCACATCGGTTTTGCTTCCCATTGCCCTGGGAGCAGAGAATATGGATGCAGCAGGATTTGCTGGAAATAGTGGGGGTTAGATGAGGCGGTGAAAACTGGTAACTGGACAAACTAGTTGGCTCAAAATTTGTGTTTGATTTGACGCCACTGCTGTTTGGGGTTATAATGGAAAAAAAAGGGGAGCTGGGTAACCGGCTGAGAGGGAAGTATTTACTTCTGACCCTGTAACCTGATCTGGGTAATGCCAGCGTAGGGAACAAAGCTGACACAAAGGTTTTAGGCTGCCTTATCCAGACCGGAAGGGCGGCTTTTTATTTTGCTGAGAAGGGGGTGCAACAGCAATAAGGAGAGTGGAGCCAAAGGAGAAGGAAATTTTGCCGTAGGAGGAAAAATAAATGAACATTTTTAAAAACCCCGTTAATGCAGGACAGGCCAGCCGTAAGATTCTCCGGAATTATTTCCGGGATCTGGAACGGGCGGTGGAGTCGGATGTTATAGTTGTGGGAGCGGGCCCTTCGGGCCTAATATGCGCCCATGAGCTTTCTCAGGATGGATACAATGTAACCATAATAGACCGGCACTTGGTACCCGGTGGAGGAATCTGGGGTGGGGCCATGAGTTTTAACAAGGTTGTATTACAGAAGGATACAAGGGATATCCTTGAAAACTTTGCGATTCCTTATCGGGAAGATGAAGAAGCACTGGTAGTTTCGTCCTTGGCCCTGGCCAGCAAGCTTATATTTGCCGTTTCCTCCCAAGCAAATGTAAACCTATTTAATTTAATGTTTGCCGAGGATATTCATTGTACGGGGGATAGGGTAGATGGTGTTGTTGTTAACAACAGTACAATCGAAATGTCAGGTTTACACGTCGATCCAATGGTACTGATGGCCAAGGCTGTCTTGGATGCAACGGGGCATGACGCTGTCCTTGCCAATTTGTATAATAAAAGGATTCCCCTTGATATACGGAAGGAATCCTTTATGAATCCAGTATTGGGTGAGGAAGACGTGGTGAGGAACACCCGCATGCTTGCCCCCGGTTTATTTGTATCTGGCATGGCAGCCACCAATGTTGCAGGTGGTTGCAGGATGGGCCCTATCTTTGGGGGCATGCTCCTCTCCGGTCAAAAGGCCGCCCAGTTAATAGCAGCCTATATTTGATTTCCCTGTTTTGGGAATAAGAATAACTTGCCATCCTAAAGGGCATCCATACCAGCAAGGCTGGCATCATTAGAAGGATGAAACTAGTGGTGGGCGAATTACTTCCCACTGCTGGTAAAGAGCTGTGAAATCGTGCTACCCCGGGTCCGGTGAATAGATGGATCATAGGGGTTGAAGTAAATAAGGGAATGTTGTTTTCAGCGGGAAGGATGCAGGGGTGACCATATTTAAACGACAATTGCGCCTGCTGCCAATTATGTCGCGTTGAAGGGAGTTTTAAGTGATGACTTTTTGGATAATTGCCCCTGTGGTGATGTTTACAATTATTGCGGTAATGTATGTTTACCAACATCGTAGTAAAGTCCAGGATGTGGATTCATTCCTCACCGCCCGGGGTACCCTCACTAGCCTGGTGGCCATGGGGACGATTTTAGCTTCCGAAATGGGATCCTGGATCCTCTTTAGCCTTCCCGAAGCGGCTACTTGGGGAGGGGTTTTGGCCTTTGGCGGCTATGCCTTGGCCCAGGCTTGCGGGATATTCATATTCATTTGGATTGGGCCCCGCCTGCGGGAAATCTTCCCCTGGGGTTCAACCCTACCGGAGTTTGTCTACCATCGTTTTGGTTCCCAAATGCATCTGCTTACCTTATTCACAACAGTATTCTACCTATCGGTATTTATTGCCGCAGAATTAACGGGAATTGCTCTGGCCATCAACCTGGTGTCGGACCTTCCCCTGGGGTTAGTTGCCCTGCTAATTGGGGGCGGCACTTTAATCTATACAACCTATGGCGGTATACACGGGACTATTTTTACCGATGCTATTCAGGCGGCCATCTTTATCCCCCTTATGTTTATTGCCTTCTTTACCAGCAGCCAAAGCCTGGGAGGTTTTGAGGTAATTATGGAGAAGGCCCAGAGGGTAAACCCCCATATATTTAGCCTTTCCCATTGGGAAGGCTGGGAGTTTTTCCTCACCCTCTTAATTGCTGTCATTGCCTCCAACTTTTTCAACCAAGCCTACTGGACCCGCTCCTACGCCTGTAAAGACAATTCCACTGTCCGCAAATCTTTTCTGGGGGCCGGGCTCATTATGCTGCCCCTGATGCTCATGTCCGGCTTTTTTGGCCTTATGGCCTTGACCATTGACCGGAAAGTAATTCCTTCCGCCGCCCTCTTTGAGCTGGTGCTTTATGCCACGCCGTCCTGGGTAATGGTTGTTGTCATTGTTATGCTCATGCTCCTGGTTATGAGTACTGTGGATACACTAATCAATGCCATTGTCAGTGTTATTACCGTGGAAATGGGCCGTCGGAAAAGGGAGCTTACTCCCCAGGGCCTGGTTGCTAAGGCTCGTTTAATTACTGCTTTAATCTGCGCCTTGGCTGTTATTGTATCTTCCCGGGGCTATAGTGTCCTCTACCTGTTTTTCCTTGCCGATCTAGTCTGTGCAGCAGCCTTTGTCCCAACATTGGCCGGCCTCTTTGTCGAGCGCTTGTCCGGGAAGGCAGCCGCCCTAGCCACGATTTTAGGCATTATGGCCGGGGCCATCCTCTTCCCAGACCCCTTATTTACCCGGGGTAATTTGCTCTATTCCTTTGCCCTTGCCCTAGCCGTGCCCCTATTATTAACAATTGTTTTCAACCCTTTGGGGAAACCCTTTGATTATGGGAAACTGAGCAAGGAAGCACCCGGTCTAAAGATTTAACACTCCCCGGTTGAGTAAATTAAGCAAGGGCTGGAGGGCCCTAGGTGGGGGTTTGCTGGTCGGGATGTGTGTTTGCACCTTCCTTACTTCTAACGCCTCATAACCCCCATCCCCATGGTGGTTTTATAGCCCACCCCGGCAATTTCCCCGAAATTGGCCAAGACGGAAAGGAGCCAGGGGAGGAAGTCGGGGGTTTTTTCGGATACTTGATAGCTACATCTACCGGTAAAGCCGATGATTTTATAGTTCTTAAAATGTAAGACCTGGGTGTGTATCCGGTGCCTTGTGACCCGGACTTGGGTTAGATCTAAATCCAGAGGGAGTTGAATGGGGCCGTGATCATTCCAGCGCTGGCGTAAGCTGCCGAAGACATATTCTGGCTGGGGGAAGAGGATTTGAGTTCCCCTTTGGCGGAAGCTGGTGGGGGTGACAAATTCCAAACTTGTATTATGTCTAGCCTGGGCCTTGGCCACAAGCTCCTGGTAGGTTATACCACCGGGTATTTCCGGCCCAACATCTTGGGTGGCCAAAAGGGCCGTCCCTAATTCTATCTCCCTTGGGCTCCAGCGAGCCACCACCTCTTCTAACTGGTGGTGCATTTCTTCCGTAAGGCTGGCAACTGTAAAACTATATATTTCCCCCGGCTGAAGGTAAAAAAAACCATTGTGCCTTTTCCCTATCCCCTGTAAGGGCGATAGGGAGAAAGGCTTTTTGCTGGTTTTATGTAGCCCTTCCGCTCTTTCTTTTCCGGCCTCCCCCAGAAGGGAAAAGAGCAGGCCATGTACCTCCCCTCCCCCCATCCCCCTCACCCTGCCCGCCTGCAGACATTTTAGGGTAAATCTAAACCTTTGTAGCATAGTAGAGCACACCTTTCCTATTTTCGAAGGGAATTAGTATATAGAGAATTACTTCGGTAGGGGAAAGGGACTTCCTGCCGCCATCCTCATATCGGATCTCAGGATCACTAGATAGGTACCGGCCAATAACTAGTTATTTTCAAAAAGAAGGAGGAATTGTTTCCTAGTTAGCGAAGGATATTAATAATGGTGAATGAAAATATGGAATAATGCGAAGACAATATTTGTTTCTGGGGCGGAGTATATTAGATAAAAAAAGGAAATATAGGGATAAATGGCTATAGAGTTCCCTGTTAGAGCAGGCTAGTGCTAACGAGGGCTTTTTAATAGCAAATAAAATAGAAAGGATGAGCTAATTTATGGCAAAATATTTTGCCGGGATTGATGCGGGTACAACGGGTACAGCCGTTATAATCTTTGATGGTCGGGGTAATATTGTCAGCAGTGGTTATAGCGAATATACTACTAAACACCCCCACCCCGGTTGGGTTGATCAGGATATGCAGGAACTTTGGGCTGGGGTGTGTAAAGCCTCCAAAGAAGCAATTAGTAAATTTAAGGGTGCTAGCCGGGATATTGTATCCATTGGTGTCTCCAGCCAGAGGGGTTCCTTTGTCCCCATAGATAAAAACTGGGAACCGCTAATTGATGCCATTGTCTGGTCAGATGGGCGGGCCACCAAGGAAACCCAATGGATAAAAGATAAGATCGGTAGTGATAAATACTATAACACCAGTGGCTTGCATCCTTCAAGCATGTGGGTCTACCCGAAGTTAAAGTGGTTGCTTGATAATCATCCTGATATTTACGAAAAAACCTGGAAGTTTGTCAATGGCCAGGAGTGGGTTTTACACCGTTTAGGATCGGAAGAAACCTTTGCCGTTCCATCGGCATTAAACTATAATGGAATGTTTAATATCGAAACATTAGATTGGTCAGCCGAATTATTAGATGCCATAGGCATAGATAGGGGAAAATTGCCCCCTATCCTCCATGATCTGAGATCAGTGGGCGAAGTTTCTTTAGAGGCAGCTGAGGCCACCGGCTTTGCTCCTGGTACTATCTTATCTCCCGGTGGTGGGGATCAACAGTGTGCGGCAGTGGGTTCGGGGGTAAACAGGGAGGGGATCGCCGAGCTATCCCTGGGTACTGCTGCTGTCATGGTGGCCCAAATAGATGACATCAAAAATGTGGACCAAATTGCCGGAAGCGGGGTATCCTTTGGCAGCCATGCCATTCCCCACAAATGGGATATGGAAGGTACAGCCCATGCTGCGGGAGAGGCCCTCAGATGGTGGCGGGATACCTTTGGCCAGCCCGAAAAGGAGATGGGGGCAGTCTTAAATTTAAGCCCCTATGATATCATAACCCTGGAAGCCTCCCAGGCCCCCATAGGATGCCGTGGTCTTTTGTTCTTCCCCTCCTTTAACGGCCAAGCAACTCCCCACTATCATGATAATGCCCGGGGTGGCATGCTGGGTGTAACACAAATCCATGATCGGCATCATGTGGCCAGATCAGTACTGGAGGGTATTATATATGAGTTGCGCATGGCAGTTGAGGCCATGGAAGGGGCTCTGGGGCGCCCCTTTGATATTATTCGTCTCTCCGGGGGCGGGGCCCGTTCAGAGTTTTGGACCCAGATGCAGGCAGATATCTATGGCAGACCGGTGGAGAGACTACAGGTATCGGAATGTGCAGCCTTGGGGGCAGCTATTTTAGGTGGAGTTGGGGCAGGGGCCTTAAACAGTATTGATGAAGCCATTGAAGATATGGTGCATACTGAGGAGATTATCCAACCCGATATGAAAAAACATGAAATTTACACCGATTTTTATCAAATGTTTAAAAAGACCTTCTTAGCCCTTAAGGATGCCAACATCTATAATGAGTTGGCCCAGGTGGCCATGAAGCATGTCGATTAAATAAAAGATGGCTTATGAAGTGTGGTTTCAAGTTAGCCTTTGGACTAACTTGAAACCATTCATTATAGGGCATTATTGTTGCACTATTTTTAAAGATTAGTGGGGGTGAGATGGTGAGAGGTGAGATAATGAACCAGGAAAAATTTGACCAGCTAGTAAAAACGTTTGAACAGGCCAAGGATAGTAAGGGCAGGCAAATAAATATGCACTATTTTCTCCTAAAGGATAAGGATAATTGTTTTGTCCATTGCTTCAAGGCAAAAAGAGACATGAGTGATATACGTAGTATTAGTAAAACCGTCATGACACTGACGGCAGGGATTGTGTATCGCTTGGCCCGGGAAGGCAAATATACACCCTTTAGCGATGACACATATGTTTATCCCCTCATAAAAGATGTTGTCAACTTGACCAATGAAAAAAACCTGGAATACCTGCAAAAGATCCAGGTCAGGCACCTTTTAACCCACTCCATTGGCTATGACAAGGTGCTGTTAATGCGTGATGATATTAAAGATATTGATCCCCATACTTATGTGGATTTATTGGTAAATTACCCCCTAGTCTATGAGCCCGGGGAACACTATTTGTATTCCAATGCTGGTTTTTATTTATTGGCGGTGACTCTGCAGGAGTTTTTGCAGGAAGATTTATTGGAATTCATCACCCGGGAACTTTTTAATCCCCTGGGCCTAGAGGATTTTAGGTGGGAGAGGTATGGTAAGTACTTGGCCGGGGCGACCCGTCTATGGTTATTCCCGGAGGGTTTGTTGCAGATAGGAGAACTCCTCTTAAATGGAGGGGTATTTAGGGGCCAAACCATCATCCCTAAAGACTGGCTGGACAAAATGCTAACCTTACGTTTTCGCACTAAAGATGTGGATACCCCTGAAAGGCTATTTCGCCGTTATGGCTATGGGTATGGCATTTGGTTAGCCAAGGAAGATTTTTACTTTGGTCACGGAACCGATGGCCAAACCCTGACTATTTTACCTGCAGACAGGGGCATAATAATTACCCAGGCTTACCAGCATGATGTAGAACCCATTGAAAAAATTCTCAGTGGCCTTATAGAAGAATATTGGCCCTTTGATCGTTTCTAAGGGGGGATTTTAATGGCTGTATTTAGGTTATTTATTGGGTAAAGATTGCTTCCTCAAAGTTGTTCCCCATGTCATTTTCCCCGGATGGGTTGGGAAGGCAAAGCACATTTACGCACCATTTACTAGTACTTTTTAAAATTGAAAAATGAAGGGAACCTTTGTTATATGGTGGGTGAGAAGCAGGTACAAAAGTACCTGCTTCTTTAAATACGGCATGCTTTATTTTCTTGTTGCCCCATCTACCACCGCCCACTATCCTTCTTACTGCCATTTATAATTGTGGGTTTTATTATTTCTACCTTGAAGGATTTCCTGGGATATGAGTCAAAGTAATTAGCATACTAGGGCTAATCCCTTGGCTCGCGCCAATCAACACTTTGGATCCTGTGCGTATACTTGCAAAATAGCCCTAATACTCCCCGGGATGGGGTCTTGACATGGCCCTTCCATATCAGGGGCGGGGCTCTCTCTGCCCGCATTCGCATAGGTCAACGGGACATAAAAACCCGCTAGCTTCGCGATCCTTGTTTGACACGCTTAGGAGGAGTTTCCGACATGAAGGTCAAAGTATATTACAAGCCAATTTGTAGTTTCGCGCAAAGCAGCATTTCGGGCCTTATACAGTAAGGGTTACAGAGCTCACTGTCAAAACACCCTTTAATTCCCCCAGGGAATTGAAATCAGAAGGCGGAAGAAAGATACAGGACGGCGGCCAAGTCAAAACACCCTTTAATTCCCCCAGGGAATTGAAATTCTGCCTCCGCATGGCCAATTCCGATAGTGATAAGTCAAAACACCCTTTAATTCCCCCAGGGAATTGAAATATCACGGCTACCACATAGTCTGCCACCACAAAGCCGTGTCAAAACACCCTTTAATTCCCCCAGGGAATTGAAATCTCCATTCCAACCTAATCCACCGCCGCGATCCGCGGTCAAAACACCCTTTAATTCCCCCAGGGAATTGAAAGATTACCCCGGAAATTAAACATACCGGGGGCGGGTGTCAAAACACCCTTTAATTCCCCCAGGGAATTGAAAGATAAAGTTTACCCAATAACTTACGGTGAACCCCGGTCAAAACACCCTTTAATTCCCCCAGGGAATTGAAAGATCGCCACGGATATACGCTTGCAGATCCTCCAAGGTCAAAACACCCTTTAATTCCCCCAGGGAATTGAAAGTTCCATCACTTCCGATAGTTCCTTCATGCTTCCGTCAAAACACCCTTTAATTCCCCCAGGGAATTGAAAGATGCTGGGCTTGCTGTGTGCAGCAATTGCCGCCGGTCAAAACACCCTTTAATTCCCCCAGGGAATTGAAAGACCGTACTAGCACAGTTGGTACACCAAAAGGCCCGTCAAAACACCCTTTAATTCCCCCAGGGAATTGAAAACCACGATCATTTCCAAAATTATAAAAGATATGGCGTCAAAACACCCTTTAATTCCCCCAGGGAATTGAAAATCACGGCGCCGGCGCTTTCCATGCGCTGGAAAAGGTCAAAACACCCTTTAATTCCCCTGGGGAATTGAAACTATCGAATATGGGAGCAAGTCCCATTGTGCCTATGTCAAAACACCCTCTAATTCCCCTGGGGAATTATGTGACGAGGGGGTTTTGCCTTACCCACAGCCCAATTTGTCCCAATGAGTGGCGATGGACAAAACCCATTATTTTCCTCATCGGGCCCCTTGCATGGTCTAAAATCTTATATTTCAGGGGTTTGGGGTTATGCAAAGGGGTTATTTACTATTTGCGGCGTTTTGGAAGGAATTTGCACCTAAAATGTCAAATTGTATTATTGTCATCCTCCCGTTATTAGTAAGCTCTCTCTATTCCCTTTGAGAATTGAAGAATGCCCAGGCCGCCACTTGATACCGTCTCCAAGGAAATCAAAACACTTTCTAATTCCCCGGTGGGAATTGAAATATTCTTAGACGACAGCACATACTCCTAACATCACGCCCAAACAATGCCTAATTCCCCGGTGGGAATTGAAACTGTGGAAATGTAATCCCGGCTGAACTGTTTTATTTTAGTTAAAACACTCCTAATTCCCTGGTGGGAATTGAAACTTGGTAACCTTGTAAGTTGGAATGGGAAAAGAGAAGGTTATAAGGAATATCCTAATTCCCTCCGGGAATTGCAACCATTATTTATTACAGCCTATCTAGACCATGAAGGGGGGGAATGGCTCTGCGCAAGGATATTGTTACCGGTGCACTGCTGCATGATATTGGAAAGCTGATTTTCCGCTCCTTAGCAAAGGATGATGACAGGCGCAAACTGCGGCACCAGGAACTAGGTGCCCTCTGGGCCCAAGGGGCTGGTCTGTCGCAAAATGTGGTGGAAATTATTAGGCGGCACCATCTGCTAAAAGAAGATGATGCCCAATATGGGGAATTAGCGCCGGAGGCCCTGCCGGGAAAAAATTATAATTTGCAAAATAGTCTTTACCTGGTGGCCCAGGCAAATAATATTGCCACCGGGATGGAGGGATTGGGAGTTGGGGGAGAGGATGATTTGGAACCGGACCGTCTGCTGTCCCCGGTTTTTAAAGGGGTTGCCTTGCCCCATAGGGAGCCGGTGAAAGAAGATTTAGTCTGGGAACCGCGGCCGGCGGTGGACTACAATTATCCCCGGGTGGGGGGAAAGGGGACTGTGGATTTTACTAACTTATATAAGGGGCTGTGGCAAGGGTTACGGGGAGAGTTGGCCCAGGACCCCAGGGGTGTGGCAGAGGATACTCTGCTTCTTTTGTTGCAAAAGTACACCCTTTATGTTCCTGGGAATTCATGCGCACTGGGGGGAGCGCCCGACATTTCCCTCTATCACCACTTAAAAACTACGGCTGCCTTGGCCTGGTGCACCTATAAGTATTTGCAGGAGGATGGTGCCTCCTGGGCCGGGGAAGACCTGAGGGAGAAAATTGAGGATGAAGAGGAGGAGCGTTACCTCCTTCTGGGGGGTGATCTCTCTGGGATACAAGATTTTATTTATACCTTATCTTCCAAAGGGGCTCTGAAGACGGTGCGGGGGCGTTCTTTTTATTTGGAATTACTCCTGGAAGCCCTTGTAACCCGTCTAGTGACGGAGCTGGATCTGCCCCGGGCCTGCATCATCTATGCCAGTGGTGGGGGTTTATACCTCCTGGTCCCAAATACTCTAAGGGCGCGGGAAAAGATAACTGCTGTCCAGCGGCAGGTTAATAGCTGGTTATACCAGTGTTTTGGTACAACCCTTTACCTTTCCCTGGCGATGGAACCGCTAGCGGCGGTGGGTTTGGCCGGTGGCTTGGGTAAAACTTGGCATATGGTGGGACAAAAACTCAGTATTGCCAAGGAAAGAAAGTGGTTGCGGGAGATTGAGGAGGATTACGCCAGTATTTTTGCCCCGGAAACAGCAGAGGAATCTTGCCCTATTTGCCAGGAAAGGGGTAAAGAACTAATTCCCTATCCCGGTGAGGATGATCTGTTGGTCTGCCCCTTCTGTGCCCAGATGTTTAGTTTAGGCCAGCTGTTGCCGGAGGTAAAGGAATTTTACCGCCTTCCCAAATCGGGACAAGCCACCAACAAGGGTGATGGCTTGCTCTTGGATCTGATGGGGGTACCTTTTCTTTTCACTCGGGGCAACTATTCCGGGCCCATGGCTGGATATTATCTCCTGGATACCCCCTGGGTCTTATCAAAACCCGTGTCGGTGGCTGCGGGAAATTTTCCCTCCGGCAGTTATTTTACTTGTAAAGAATTTGACGGCCTAGTTGAAAATAGTATAGGGGCGGAAAAATTAGGAGTGTTGCGCCTGGATGTGGATCGATTAGGGTCGGTTTTTAGTCGTGGCCTGCTGGAGGATAAGTTCTCCTTTGCCCGCCTAAATGACCTTTCAGAGAGGCTTAACCTTTACTTTAAATACTATTTGCCTGCCTTCTTGGCTGAGGAAATAAAGGATCCCCTCCTCTTGGTCCATCAAGGCCGTAAAATGTGGTTGAATTTGGTCTATGCCGGAGGGGATGATCTATTTTTGCTGGGAGCCTGGAATGATGCTTTGGAGGCTGCCTATCAGATCCATGGGGATTTTCGCCGCTACACCGGCCATAATCCCTCCTTAACCCTATCGGGTGGGTTGACGGTGGCGGATGAGAAAATCCCCCTTTATCGGCTGGCGGAAATGGCCGGCCAAGGGGAGCAGAAGGCAAAGGATAATGGGCGGGATAGCTTTGCCTTTTCCCATTGGGCCTTCAAGTGGGATAAGGTGGGAGGGAGGGAGGTTACCACCGGAGGGTGTAGTACCCTCAAGGATTTTTACACCTTATTCCTGCGGGGGGCACACTATGGTGAAAAGGGAAGGATAAGGCCCTTGGCCTATAGTAAAAGTTTTCTCCACAATTTGGCCCATTTGGCCGCCGCCTATGCCCGTGGGGAAAACGGGGAGAGGGCCTGGCTAATACCCCGGCTCCATTACCTCTTCACCCGTTCCGAGGAAAGAAACAGATCTTATCGGGACAGTTTCTACCGGCCCTTGCTGGGGGCGGCCATGAACGGGGAAAATTTAAGCTATTATCTACCAGCGGTGCTAAGGGTCATTGATTTAATTACCAGGGGAGGTGGGGAAGGTTGAGGACGGTTAGAGATATTAAAAAGGAACTGCAGAAGATGGACTATTTGGCTGCTGTGGACAATAAAGATCTGGTGCAGTGGGCTGATAATTTAGCCAAAACTGTCAAGGATGCGGGACTGAAGACCTCGCAAATTCGGAAGTTTTTAGACGGGGTGCGCAAAGTGGACTTGCAAATTAAACGCCGGGACAAAGATATAAGCGCAGAACAGGCAGCGGTGCTCTTGAAGGTGCACCTGGCCTATGCGGCGGCCAGGCAGCGCCGACAGGTGCAACCCTTGTCCGAGGTACTGGGCTTGGCCATCGACAAGATCCGCCCGGGGGAAGAAGGACAAGAAGACTTTGAAAAATTCCTCCGTTTTGTGGAAGGTGTGGTTGCCTATCACCGCTTTTACGGTGGAAATTAGGAGGTGTGGAAAATGGCTCCTATGCTGACAACGGGCAAGCTCTTGGGCAAGATAAAAATAGCCGGGGAGCTATATTGCCAGACGGGTTTACATATTGGGGCTTCCCAAGAAGTAATGGAAATAGGTGGGGTAGATAGTCCTGTAGTACGGGATCCCCTAACCAGGGAACCTTATATTCCCGGGAGCAGTATTAAGGGAAAACTGCGCAGTTTGGCCGAAAAAAAGGCCTTTGCCGGGCAAGAATTTAGCGAGAAAAGCATTGGCGAATTTTTTAATAAACGGGTGGATAAGGTGCGTCACCACGAATGTAATGTGCCAGAATGCCATGTTTGCCGCCTCTTTGGCGCCAGTTCAGATGGGAATATTCCCCAAAGTCGCCCGGCCCGCCTTTATGTGGAGGATGCGGCCCTTAAGGGGGAAAGTAAGGAACTTTTGGAAAAGATCGATACGGGTTTATATCTGACGGAATTAAAGTTTGAAAACACCTTGGATCGTTTGACATCTGCTGCCACCCCCCGGCAGTTGGAAAGGGTACCCCGGGGCAGTAGGTTTAACTTCTGTTTTTTTTATAACCTTGATGAGCCCTTAAGTGCTCCTTTAATATCTTCAGACCTGGAGGAGATATTTTCCCTCCTTCAACTTCTCAACGATGATTTTCTTGGCGGTAGTGGCTCCCGGGGTTCGGGCCGGGTGGAATTGCAAAGGTTGCGGGTGCATTACCGGCCCCTGTCTTATTATTTACCTGGCCGGGGTGCAGAAAAGGAAGAAACTTATGTGCAGGGGCAAGACCAGGGCTTGGGGCAATTTTTTGCCGAGGTTTTGGTCCAGCTCTGTGGAGAGGGCAGGTGAGCTGCTGTGGGCGTTAGAGCCATAAAGTTATGCTTTACTTCCCCCCTCCATGTGGGGGAAAGGGGTTTGGGTATGGAAGAGGTCAGCACCATGATCCATTCCGATACCCTTTACGGGGCTATTTATAGTCTTTGGTGCCGGGTCTATGGCCCCCCCGAGGGACACCTGCCCCTGCGTCTATCCTCTGCCTTCCCCTACATAAGGGATGAATACTATTATCCCAAACCCTACCTGGCGCTGGCCTCCTTATCAGATCCCGACCTGCGCAGTATCTATGGCAAGGGGGTCAAAAGGGCCCGCTATGTGCCGGAATCCCTCTTTTCCCCTTGGATTCAAGGGGCTGATTTTTCCCTAACAGAGCTGGAAAAATCCCAGTCCAGGTTGGCTGAGGCAATTACTAGGGAACTTCGCCCCCGGGTGGCCCTGGATCGGCTTAGTCAGGATTCCTCCCTTTATCAGGTGGCTGAAGTGCACTTTTGTCGGGATTGGGATTGTGGCCTTTACTTTTTACTAAAGACGGAGAGCGATGACCTTTGGCGGCAACTAGGGCCTGTTCTTAAACTCTTGGGTGAAGAGGGAATAGGGGGGGAGCGCTCTTCGGGATATGGCCGCTTTACTCCCACTTTTGTGGAGGATTTTTCCTGTCCGGGGCTGGAGGGAGGGAAAAACTACTTGACCTTGTCCCTTGTTTACCCAGCAGACCCCTCGGAAACCCGAGGCTCCCTTCTTTTCTACCGCCTCTTAAAACGGGGTGGCTGGATTTATTCTCCCAGGGCTCTAGGAAACCACAAACACCTGCGGCTGAATATGTTTGCTGAGGGGAGTATATTTTCCCGTCCCATAGAGGGTAGCATAGTGGATGTGGCCCCTGCGGAATTTGCCCGCCGCTACCACCCGGTGTATAGGTATGGGCGTTCCTTTTTAGTAAGGGTGAAGTGAGGTGTAAGTATGGCCAGATATAAGGTGGAGATGGAAATTCTTTCTCCCTTCCATATAGGTGGAGAAGGGCGGGAACTGGGAACAATGGAGTTTCTCCGGGATAGGGAGTGGGTCTATTTAATAAATGAGGACAGGCTTGTCCGGGCCCTAAACGATGAAGGACTAACGGCGGGTTTTTTAAGCTACCTGGGGGGGGATTACCGGCCCAATCTCTTTCGCTTTTTCCAGTCCCTCCCCCGGCGCAAGGCGGAATCACTGCGGGCTGCCATTAGCAGCCGCAGGATTAAACATAAGATCAAAGGCCATTTTTTCAGCCTCCGCCCCCAGCAATGGGATATGGTGGGGAATAGACCGGTTATCCCAGGTTCGGCGGTAAAGGGTGCCCTGCGCAATCTCATTCTTTACCTTTACTGTACAGAAGATGAAGCCCTGCGGAAAGGTGCAGCAAAGGCGGTGGCCAATAGGAATAATCCTAAAACTGTGGCACGGTTTTTAGAAGAGGATGTTTTTAGCCAAGCCCATATTCCGGGGGCGAGGCAGGGTCCCCACCGGGATTGGTTTCGTACCCTGCAAATAAGCGACTTTCACACAGAGGACCCGGACTGCACCGAAGTGGTTGAAGTGAAGGTTGTCAGCCTCAATAAAGAGAAAGGTTTTCATTTTTCCCTTGATCGCCGGGACAGAAGAGGGGAAAGGCAAGTTTCAGTATTTTTAGAAACCATAGCCCCGGGGACAATTTTTACTGGCACCATTACCTTTCCGCCCTTTTTGCAAGGGCTTTTTCGGGCATTCCCCGGAGGAAGGGGTATTTTTACGCCACTGGAACTTTTTTCCCGCCTCAAGGAGAAAACAGCAGCCCTGCTCACGGAGGAAAGGGTCTTTTTCCAGCACGCCGGATTGAAGGGGGTGGTGGATGATCTGCTGGGCCTGGAAGGAAGAGGGGCTAATCTTCGCCTGGGCTGGGGGACCGGCCTTTTGACAATGACTATTAGCCAGGCCTTGAGGGGGCAAGAACGCCTGAACCTGGGGCAAAAATTCTATAAAGCACGGCATCCTGGGGTTTTTCCCCGTTCTCGCAAGGTTGTTATGCAGGAAGGGATAGAACCGTGCACCACCTTGGGTTGGGTGAAGGTGCAGATAAGTCCCGCCGATTAAAGAAAGGCGATACATTAAGGAAGGAGTTCCATTATCTTATAATTAGCCAGCAGCAGTTCATAAGTTTATTTCGAAGGCTGGACTGTGAGGAGCCCTTGGGATGATCTGTAAGATATTTTGCCCTTTATCTAGAAGGCCGACAAGATACTGCATGGGGGTGTGGCAGCCCAGCAGGATTATCTTTAACAAGCCCTTATGAAAAGGAGAGATGTGCAATGACCACTGAGGGGGAAAATTATAACTTGCAGCAGGAGTTGGCCCTGGTAAAGAAAAAGTGGCGGGACATGCCCACAAAGGGTGAGGAAGGAATAAGGGCCGCCCGTTATTATCGGGAAAAGGTTTTTCCCTTGGCCTGCTCCATTTTTGAGGCTCGGGAAAGGGAGAAAATGCGCCAGAAGAATCTCTTTGGCCTTATTATGACGGTGGGGAAATCACCGGAACCCCTTATTTTCACCCTATCGGCCTGTCGACCGCAAAAAACCCTTTTCCTCTATACAATGGATACGGAAAAACATTTGGACGAAATAATCGACTATGTCGGGCTCTCACCCTCCCAATGGGATAAAAGGTTGGTGGAAAAGGCGGATCTGCGGACAATTTATCAGGCGGTTAAGGAAGTCTGGGAACAGTGGGGGAGGAAAAGCGAAATAGCCGTGGATATCACCGGGGGTACCAAATCAATGGCCGCCGGGCTGGCCCTGGTGGGGGCCTTCCTAGGTTTTGATCTCCTCTATGTGGACAACACCAACTTTTTGCAGGATCGCCGCTGTCCGGAACCGGGTACTGAGTACTTAAAGATTCTCCCCAACCCCTATGAGGTCTTCGGCGTCTTAAGGGAAAAAAATGCCTTGGAACTCTTGGAAAGGCAAGAATTTTACGGGGCCAGCCAAATCCTGTCGGAGTTGGTGCAAAATGTGCCCGATCCCCGCCGAGCCCAATACTTACAGGCCTTGGCCCTGGCCTATGGGGCCTGGGATGGTTTAAATTTAAAAATGGCTGCCCACCAGCTGGGCCAGGCAATAGAAATAAAAAAGAAGCTAAATTTGGGTGAAATTACAAGAGAGGTTGCTTTTCTTCAGGAACAGCAAGATAGGGTGGACTATCTGGCAAAATTGATGCCCACCGGTCCGCAAAGATCAACCTTGGACTTGTTGCAAGATAAGGATGCCGTTGAAACCCTAGTTTTTACCGTATACCATAATGCTCAGCGGCGGGCCCACCAGGGACAATGGGATTCTGCTTCCCTGTTTTTATATCGCCTTTTGGAAATTATGGAACAGCGGCGCCTGGCCTGCCATGACATTGATACGGCCCAGCCTAATTATTCCCCCTTTACCCCCGACCTCTTGACACTCTTTAACGGGGCGCGGCAGGATGCCCAAATGGAGCCGGTGAAAAGACTGCCTGCTCCCATCGCCCTCATGGATGGTTATATGCTTCTGGAAGCCCTCAATGATCCCTTCCGCTTAAGCCAAGTGCCCACCGGCAAAGGGAAGGGTATTGATTGGATTGACCTTGGCAACCAAATTAGAAATAGGAATTACAGTATTTTAGCCCACGGTTTTATTTTTGTTGCGGAAAGGCAGTACCGGCAGTTTAAGGGGATGGTGGATAGGATTTTGGGTCTATTTTGCACGGTAGAGGGCTTCGGGGAAAAAGGTGGGGAAAAGTACACCTTCCTTATTCCCGGCAAAGACAGTGGGAATTGATCATTTTTCCCAATCCTTTGCTGGACAGGCCGATACTGCCCCGGAGCGGAGGCAGGGTTGTTGCCCCTGTGTTTGAATTTTTGCAAAGGGTGGGTAGGGAATAAGCCTGGTGTTGGCGAATAATATAAATATTATTTATGTAACCAAGGGGATATATATTTCCCCGGAAATATTATCCTAAGGAGGCACAGCCATGAAGGAAATCTTGAAGGTATCAGCAAATTTAATGGCCTTGGCTGCCCGGACTGCTCCCAAGGCTGGGGGGAAGGATTTTATTGCTTTGCGGGTTATTGAGGGTGAGGATTTGGAGAGGTTGGCTGATGCCATGCTGGCCTATGCCAAGGAAAAGAATAACCCGGGGTTTGAACGGGATGGGAAAAATGTGCGCGATTCTGGAGCCCTTCTTTTGGCATCCCTTAAGGATTCGGCAGCCGTTGGCCTGGATTGTGGCGCTTGTGGGGAGGCCGAATGTGATTTGCTCACACCGAAGTTGCACGAAGGCCCGGAATTTGCCGGCCCCCTCTGTGCCTGGCGCTTGATTGATCTGGGTATTGCCATCGGCTCTGCGGCTAAGACCGCCGGCATCCTCAATGTGGACAATAGGATTATGTATCGTCCGGGGGTCTTGGCCCGTAAGCTGGGACTTATTGAAGGCGAAATTGTGGTGGCCATTCCCCTCTCTGTTACGGGTAAAAACATTTACTTTGATCGCTAAATAAAAGGGCCAGGAGGTGGAAGGGATGATTGCTTTTCCAGATATTATTGAGGCCCAGCAGCGGATAGAAAATGTCATCACTAGAACATATCTTGATCATTCAGCAACCTTGAGCAGGCTGTCGGGAAATGAGATCTACCTAAAACCTGAAAACCTGCAAAAAACAGGAGCCTTTAAGGTCAGGGGGGCTGCCAATTTTATTTTGAAATCTGATCCCCAAAAAATTTGCCGGGGGGTTATCACAGGCTCTTCGGGCAACCACGGCCAAGCAGTGGCCTATGCGGCGGCATTGGCTGATTATCCTGCCATAGTTGTGGTGCCGGAGGATGTTTCCCCGGCCAAGGCGGCGGCTATCAAAGGATACGGGGCTGAACTTGTTCCCTGTGGTACCACCTCCCAGGAAAGAATTGAAAAGGCCCAGGAATTGGCACAGACAAAGGGGCTGAGCTTTGTTCATCCCTTTGATGATCCTTGGGTTATGGAGGGCCAGGGCAGCATTGGCCTTGAAATCCTGGAGGATCTGCCGGATGTGGATGCCGTTTTAGTCCCGGTGGGTGGGGGTGGGCTAATCTCGGGTATTGCCACGGCCATTAAGGGCGCCAGGCCCGATACAAAAGTCTACGGGGTAGAACCGGTCGCTAGTAACAGCATGTATCGATCCCTCCGGGCGGGGAAGGTTACCGAATTGACAGGTATCAAAACCCTTGCCGACGGCCTTCGAACCAACAAACCGGGTCTTTTGACCTTTTCGGTGGTCCAGAAGCATGTGGATGATATTTTGCTGGTCACGGAAGAGGAGATCAAAAAAGCCCTTCTTTTTCTTCTGGAACGGGGTAAACTGTTGGCAGAACCCTCCGGGGCGGTGACGGTGGCCGCAGTACTGGCCGGTAAGGTGCCCCTAAAGGGTAAAAAGCTGGCCGTGGTTATCAGTGGTGGTAATATGGATCTAAAACTTTTGCCAAGGCTGATCAGCCAGTAATTGGTTAGGAGGGTGGGAAGGGGAAACCTTCTTGCACCTTACGGAATTTAATTTGGAAAGTAGCCCTGAGGGGCTATTTTTTTTTACCCCGGTTTGTAACCTATGGGGTGGCTTAATCGTCTAACATATAGAAGGCAAAAATAAACCTCAACGGGAGGGGAGAATGATGAGAAAGGAAAATTTTTCTCAAGGAGTGAAGAATGGGTCAAAATCTTTACTATCCTTCTTGCTGTTGGCCGTCATTGTCCTAAACCTGTTTTTAGGTAATGGTGTGGCCCAAGCTGCCAATGGCTTGGTGCTTAGTACACCTTACCCGGGTATTGCCGTGGAACCGGGGGAAAGGGTAATTTTTCCCTTGGAAATTAGAAATACAGGGGACGGCAAGGTGGAATTGTCTGTAGATAGCAAACCCCAAGGCTGGGAAGCGGTTATCGAGGGTAATGGTCGGCGGGTTCACCAGGTGTTTGCCGGCAGTGGCTATAATCCCAGTGTGAATTTGAGTATAGATGTTCCCGCCAAGGTGGAGGAGGGGGACTACCAATTAACAATAAGTGCCCGGGGAGGGGGGCGGGTTTCCACCCTAGCTTTAAACCTGAGGGTTACTGGAGAGCCAGTTCGGGGGGGTGAATTGGTGACCCGCTACCCCGAATTACAGGGGCCCAGTGGTGCCACCTTCCAGTTTAGGGTTGATCTAACCAACAATACACCCCAGGAACAATCTTACAGCCTTGGGGCCAAGGTACCTCCGGGATGGCAGGTAAATTTTAGCCCAGCCAATGATTCTAAACAAATAGCCAGCCTTAGCCTGGAGGCGGGGAGGAGCCAAGGTTTAGATGTTAGTATAATACCCCCCAAAAATGTTACGGCGGGGAAATACACCATTCCCGTTGCGGCGGTATCGGCTGTTAGTGCTGCCCAAACGGATTTACAGGTGACAATTACCGGCACCTACGAATTGACCCTTACTACCCCCAGTGGAAGGCTAAATGCACAGGCGATTGCCGGAAAGGAAACAGGCCTTTCCCTGGAGGTGGAGAATAACGGCACCTCCGTCCTGGAAAATATTACCCTGTCTTCCCGGGAACCTGCTGGTTGGTCGGTGACCTTCGAGCCGGAACAAATTGAAAAGCTAGCTCCCGGGGAAAGCCGCCAGGTGACTGCCAAGATCAAACCAGACACTAAAGCCATAGCCGGTGATTATGCCGTTAACCTTACTGCCTCCAGCAAGGAGGCCGATGGGAAGGCCCAGATAAGGGTGCTGGTTAAAACATCTACCCTTTGGGGCCTTACAGGATTGGTAATTATATTGGCGGTAATTGCCGGTGTGGGGGCAGCCTTTAGGCACTATGGGAGAAGGTGATAAAAATGGGTGTCGACAGGGTTGTAATCGAGACGGAAAACTTGACCAAGGAATATGGGCAGGTGGCTGCGGTAAAGGAGCTAAATTTGACAATAAAAGAGGGGGAGATATTTGGGCTTTTGGGGCCCAATGGCGCCGGAAAAACCACAACCATCTTAATGTTGATGGGTTTAACGGAACCTAGCACCGGTTGGGCAAGGGTGGCCGGCTACAATTCTATTAGGGAGCCAATAGAGGTTAAAAGGATAATTGGTTACTTGCCCGACAATGTGGGTTTTTACGAAGAACTAACTGGACGGGAAAACCTGCGGTATACGGCCCGCCTAAACGGTATGGCCGGCCCTAAGGCTGAGGAAAGAATAGATGACTCCCTTCAACGGGTGGGGTTAAGCCCAATGGGTGATGATCTGGTGGGGACATATTCCCGGGGGATGCGCCAACGTCTGGGGATTGCCGATGTACTAGTGAAGGATCCGAAAATCGTAATTTTGGATGAACCCACCAATGGCATTGACCCCCAGGGGATAAGGGATGTTTTGGAAATTATTCGCCGCCTGTCTCGGGAGGACGGGCGGACAGTCCTTATTTCTTCCCATCTGTTACACCAGGTACAGCAAATTTGTGATCGGGTGGGTATCTTTGTGAAGGGGGAGTTGGTGGCTGTTGGCCCCATTGCCTCCTTGGGGGAACAGCTTATGGTGGGTGAGCCGCTGGTAATAGAGCTCCAGGCAGATCCCGGCGGCCCCCACCTAAGGGAAGCACTGGAGGACCTGGAGGGGGTTACAAAGGTGGAGGAGTGGGGGGATCTATTTTTGCTTCACTGTGCAGAGGAACTCCGTCCCTACCTGACGGAAGTATTGGCCAGCCGCGGTTTTCAATTGCTACATTTAAGGCGGCGGGGTTATAGTCTAGATGATATATATCGGATGTACTTTTCCAAGGGAGGGGTGCAGTAGGATGTCATCTCCTTTGTCAGCAATAAAGAAACTATGGCCGGGCAAAGAAAAACAACCCATGGGTTTTGTCAGTGAAGGGATGGATGTGGTTTTTCTTAAGGAGCTGGCAGATCATCTTACCAGTAAACGTTTTTTGATATTGGTCCTCCTAATGGCGGTGACGGGTTTTTCCAGTATCTACGCCGCTTCCCGGGGCATTACCAAGGGAGGGAGTGGAGAAGAGATAGACCTTGTTTTCCTTCGCCTTTTTACCAATTCGGGGAATTCCTTACCTTCCTTTGCGGCCTTTATATCCTTCCTGTGCCCCCTAATGGGGTTAGCCCTTGGTTTTGATGGAATAAATGGTGAACGTGCCCGGGGTACCCTGAGTAAGCTTCTGGGGCAACCTATCCACCGGGACGCGGTGATAAATGGGAAATTTTTCGCCGGCCTAACTGTCATGGCCTTCATGATTGTTTCCCTGGGCCTTATTGTGGCCGGGCTGGGTTTGGTTATGCTAGGGGTGCCTCCCAGCCTGGAGGAGTTGACTCGCATCCTTGTTTTTTTAATGTTGACCATTGTCTATGTGGGCTTTTGGCTGGGACTTTCCCTTTTATTTTCCCTTTTATTTCGGCAAACGGCCACTTCGGCCCTGGCCGGAATTGCTGTATGGCTCTTTTTTACAGTTTTTCTGGGTCTCTTGGCTGGTATAGCCGCTGATGTTATTGTTCCCGTTGCCAATGATGCCTCCCAAAGTGTTTTCCTCCGGAATTGGATCTGGCGGCAGAACTTAAGTCGTTTTTCGCCAGCCACCCTTTACTGGGAAAGTATAACTACAATCCTTACGCCAGAGATACGCACCCTGGGTCCTATATTTTTAGAGCAGATAGAAGGGGCAGTGCCCGGGGCCCTTCCCCTGGGCCAAAGCCTACTATTGATTTGGCCCCATCTTACAGGCTTGGTGGCTGCCACACTTCTCTGTTTCGCTGCCTCCTATGTCGTGTTTATGCGTCAGGAAATCCGGGCCTAGAAAAGGGCCAAGGGAGACTGGATAAACCTTGGCCCTAATAGTATAATTTTAACCGCAGGGCCATTAATTGTAGCAATTACGGAGGGTGGAGAGGATGTCCTTTCTGGTGGAGGGCCAGCGGGTTGAGCAAAGGGATGGGGGGCCTTGTGCCCAGCTGGAATATCTAATGCGGCGTTTTGGCAGTCAGGTTCAAAGGTTGGCATATTACTACCTGCGGGATCAATATCAAGCGGAGGATATCACCCAGGAAGTTTTTTATAGGGTTTATAAAAACCTGGATAGGTTCCGTCGGGATAGTTCGTACTATACCTGGATTTATCGAATTACTGTCAATTTATGTCGTGACCATCTCCGTTCCGCTGCCTTCCGGCGTTTAATTCCCTATGGGGACAATGGAGCCTTGGAAATGCTGGGTGATAAATTTGCTAACCCGCCGGCCCTTGTGGAGGAGGGAGAGGTTTTCCAAAGGGTAATGGAACTCCCCCTCAAATATCGGCTGGTAATAGCCCTCTACTATTTCCAAGAATTAAATACCACCGAGATTGCCCAAGTACTAAATATCACTCCGGGGAATGTACGTACCCGTTTATGCCGGGCCCGGGCCATGCTAAAAGAAAGCCTAAAGGAGGGATGTTGATGGATGACCGGGAACTAGATGCCAAGCTGCGTCAAGGCAAGCGGGAAGCGGAGGAGTTTTTTTCCAGGTTATTCATCACCCCTTTGCCGGAAGTGGTGTACCGCCGGGAAAAGGCGCGGGCTCCCCGGAATCTGTTTTTCCTCAAGGCTGCGGTCGGTCTTTTGATTATTTTTTTGGCCTATACCCTTTTGCCCTTGGGGAGAGGGGCAAAACAAGTTGATCTGGGTGTTCAGATTGCCCAGCAAAAGGTGATACTAAATAGCAAGGAGAATATCCATTGGGTTAATTATTTTCGCGTCAGCCAACCGGACAGTATTCAGGAAAACCTCTTGGCGGTTCTTTGGGCTCCCCAAAAGGATGGGGGCTGGGAACCAATATACAGCAGTCTTTTAAAGGGGGAGGGACTTCCCCTACCCATTGCAACAATGGAACTGCCGGGGGAAGAAGGGCAGTTAATAATTATTTCCTCCCGGGATCGGGAAGAAAGGTACTTTCATTATCGGATTTTGGCCTACGATGATGGGCAGGTACTGCCTTATTATGAAGAAGACAATGTTCCCCGTGGACAGCTGGAGCTTGGCCCCGGTTTTTTGGTAGAACGGCGAATGGCTCCCCTTTCCTATTCCCCAGGAAGGGATTTGGCCCCCGCTAAAGACGGCACTTTCCAAGAGGTAACATACCTTATACCTTATCATATCAATGCCCAGGGGGAGATCATGGTCCCCCAAGGCCCCCTAACCTTACGGCTAGGTCAGTACCTAGTCTTGGTGGGTAATGAGGGGGAAATGGGAATCAGTGCCGCCGCTTGGGGTGCAATCAGCCCGGTTAAAAAGGGTTTTTACGCCTCTTCCCTTGGCGACGGTCATTTAACCTTAACCCCCAATAACAACCCCGACCACAGGGTTAGATTGACCTTTGTGGTGCGGGAACCGGTGAACTAGGATGCTTTCCCTGGCTAGTGGTCAGTTTCGTTCAAAGGCCCATCGGATCAGATGAAGACCCCCGGGTATAATTCCCCGGGGTTTTTTCTTTTCTGGGCAGGAACCAATATAACGGTAGGGAAATAAGGAATATGGGCCTGTATGGGAAGGGGCGGGATGTCGATTTTTCCCACTTCAAAGGGTATAGGCTGCTAATTTACCGAAGGAGGAAAATGTCATGGCCCTACGGGAGGACGCCCTGAGGTTTCATAGGGAAAACAGGGGGAAAATTGAGGTAAGGAGCAAGGTGCCCCTGCAAAATGTCAGTGACTTAAGTTTAGCCTACACACCCGGTGTGGCTGAACCCTGCCAGGAGATTTATTCTGATCCTGACAGGGTGTATGAATACACCAATAAGGGGAATACAGTGGCCGTTGTCAGTAATGGCACTGCTGTTTTGGGATTGGGGGATATTGGTCCCTGGGCTGCCCTGCCAGTCATGGAGGGCAAGGCGATACTATTCAAGGCCTTTGCTGGGATTGATGCCTTTCCCATCTGCTTGGCCACCACTGATGCAAAGAAAATTGTCGAAACCGTTGTTTTTTTGGAACCTGCTTTTGGGGCAATAAATTTGGAAGATATTGCTGCACCGGCCTGCTTTGAGATTGAGGAAAGGTTGCAGGACAGGCTTTCCATACCTGTTTTCCATGATGATCAGCATGGTACCGCCATAGTAACCCTGGCTGCCCTTCTCAATGCTGTGAAGGTGGTGGGAAAGAGGCTCCAGGATGTGATAGTGGTTGTAAATGGTGCCGGGGCAGCGGGAATTGCCATCGGCAAAATGTGCTGTGAAGTAGGGGTGGGGGATCTCATTCCCTGCGACCGCCATGGCATTATTTATCGGGGCCGGGCCAGGGGAATGAACTTTGCCAAGGAGGAGCTGGCCCGGATTGCCAATGGGGAGGGGCGGCGGGGGACCTTGGCGGATGCCTTGAGCGGGGCTGATGTTTTTGTGGGGGTCTCGGGGCCCAGGCTTCTTACGGGGGATATGATACAGGCAATGAATAGGGATCCCATAGTATTTGCCCTGGCCAACCCCATTCCAGAAATTGACCCTCGGGAGGCTTTGGCAGCCGGGGCCGTGGTTGTGGGCACGGGGAGATCCGATTACCCCAACCAGATAAACAATATCTTGGCTTTTCCCGGAGTGCTACGGGGTGCCCTAAATGTTAGGGCTAGTTGCATCAGCCCGGCCATGAAGTTGGCTGCTGCCCATGCCCTGGCGGGATTGGTACCCCCGGAGGAACTGACCGCCCAATATGTTGTCCCCCGGGTCTTTACTCGCCAGGTTGCTCATAGGGTTGCCGCCGCTGTGGCCCAGGGGGCCATGAAGGATGGGGTGGCAAGAATAAACCCCACTACATAAATAAAGAAGGATTAAGCTTGTGGGAAATGGAAGGACACTGCTTGAAGAAAACAAACTGGAGGGGAAAAGATGGATTATGCAGTTACCTTTGACCTTTGGAATACCCTAATCTATGAAAAACATTATGATCAGGCGGCTGACCGCCTAGCGAAAAACCTGGGCCGGGTTTTGGCTGCTGCCGGGCCTAGTATTAGGGAGGACAGGTTAGCGGCGATAATTGAGGAATGTCGCCAAATGGTTATGGCCCGGCAGGTGAAGGAGGGCCTGGATATACTACCGGAGGAGCAGCTTTATTGGATTCTGGGCCGGGCCGGGCTGACGCCCACTGGGGAACTTACGGGGGAACTAATGGGGTATTACACCAGTGCCCGGGGCAGGGGAGAGATCCTTGTTATGGAACAGGCCGGAGAAGTACTGGCAGTGTTGGCAGAGAAATATCGTCTGGCCCTTATATGTAACACCGGCCGTACCCCGGGGCGGGTTATTCGTCCCTGGCTGGCCGCTGCCGGGCTAAGCAAGTATCTCCAGGTCCTTACCTTTTCCAATGAATTGGGAATTGCAAAGCCAAATCGGGATATTTTCACCCGAACCCTAGGGGAATTGGGGGCTGTGGCGGAAAGGGCCGCCCATATTGGCGATGATCCCCGCACGGATGTGAAGGGGGCCCTAACAGCCGGGATGGTACCCATTTGGTTTACTTCTGGGCAGGAAGGGGATGCTCCCCAAGGGGTCTGGCGGGTGCAACACCTTTCCCAACTTCCGGGCTTGTTGGAGTCCATTTGGGCTTAGTATTGCCTGTGGGGGTTTTGTTATTATGCATCAGCTAAAAAGGGTCCTGGGACAAAATTTGCAGGTAGGGGGAAAGACCTTGGGAAGGGTATTTACACCGGCCCAAATAAATACCTTTCTCACAGGCTACTTGGTTAAAAAGGCATGGCAAGATAAGGGTTATATAACCCCGGCAGAGCCGATACCCAGCGCTTTTTCCTCCTCCAATGACAACCATTTATTCTGGAGGGATTGGGAGGAGCTCAATGCCCAGGCGGAGCCCTTTCTGGGGGATACCTTCCGTGATTTTTCCCTAACCGTGGTGCCTGTGGAAGAAATCATCTCCCTTTACCTTCAATTGCAACCCCTTGGGCGGCGCCAGCGCTTGGGGGTATATTACACTCCCCCCGAAGTGGTGGATTTCATTTTGGCCCATAGCTTATTGCCTCTCCTTCGCAAATTGGACCCTAGCCAAGTTACCTTCCTGGATCCGTCCTGTGGTTGTGGATTTTTTCTTTCCCGGGCCTATGATGGGTTGCGGGCGGCTTACCTCAGGCGGGGGGTTCCCCAAGGGGAAGTTCCCGCCCTAATTTTGCGGCATAATCTCTATGGTGTGGATATAGATCCCTGGGCCTTACAGTTGTCTGCCCTAGTCCTTTTGGAAAAGGATAGGGAAGTCTGGCAGGCGGCGGGAAGGCTGCCAACTCAGAACCTATTCTGGGGTGATGCCCTGGATAAAAATGGGCCCCTGTCCACCGTCTTCGACCGCCCCTTTAGTGTGGTGGGGGGTAATCCACCCCATGTGACAAATTATGCCCGGCGTTCCCAAGGGCTAAAACAGGAGTATATTGACACCCTTAAACCCCAATATCAGTTTAGCCGGGGGCGTAGGAGCAATCGCTATAACCTGACCATGTTTTTTTTAGAACGTTTTTTGGAATTGTTGGAGGTGGGGGGAAGGGCCGGTGTCGTAGTGGATGGTAGTGGTTTTCAGACAACGGTTTACAAGGAAATACGGGAATACATCCAGTCCCAGTCTTTAGTTGAGCATATTGTTTCTGATCTGGAGATCTTCCCCGGGGTCAATAATCGACAGGCAATTTTTATCCTAAAAAAACCACCGAAGGGAAGAGGGGTCCCAAAGCATGGAATCCGCTTTCAAAGGGGCTTATCCGGTGAAACAATTGAGATTCCGCAAAACTCTTCCCCGGCGGGCTGGTTGCGGCCGGTTCCAAAGGAGGTTGCCTCCCTGTTGGCCAAGATCAAGGCGGCGGGTCCTCCCCTGGGGGAATTGTACAGGGCTATTTCCGGCATGAATGTTACCAACCGGCCCGGGGCTGGCTTAAAGCCCTTTCTCTCCGCTGAACCCCTGGATTCCAGCTATCATAAGGCCATCTTCAGCAGCAATATTTCTCCCTATATAGTTCGGTGGCCCACTGGGGAACAAATTGCAGGCCGGGGAAGGAAGAGAAAATATATTTGCTATGATCGTGAACTTGCCCGGGCTATAAATAATTACCTTGCCGGCCAAGGGTTAAAAGCCCGGGTGTCCATCGGCAAAAGCGATGTTAGGTTCCGACGGGAAAAAATCTTTGTTCGCCAATCCTTAGATGCTTCTAGGAGGATTGCCGCTGCCTATAGTGACGACCCAGAGGAGTATTGTGACAATAGTGCCTATGTTATCAATGCCCTCTTCAGCCATTATTCCCTATTTTATTTATTGCCCCTTTTAAACAGCGGCCTTATGACCTTTTATGCCCGGGAAGCCGGGATCCTATCTGCCGCATCCCGGGCAACTGCTACACGTCTGCCCATGGGTTCCAGCCGGGGGCCGGGCCTACGGGATCTTCCTGTGCCTGCAATTTCCCCCGATGAACAAAAACCCCTTATAAATCTGGCCCAAGAACTAATTAACCTGGGGCAAAGGATGGTTGGGGCCGAAGACAAGGGGGAAGCGGCAGCTGTGGTGGCTATTCTTCGCCGGGAAATGGGGATATTGTTGGAAAAGGTGGAGGAAAGGGTTTATGCCCTTTACAATTTGAATCCGAGGGAAGTAAATTTGCTCCGCCGCCGGGATAAGGATGCTGGCAAGAAGGGTTAGGTTTTTCCGGGGCTTAGTTAAAATAGTAGGGGAAAATAGGGAAATAGGGCCAATAGTGGGGAAAAAGTTGCCGCTGGGGCAGGACTTTTAAGATTTAATAGCCAAGATATTAATTAGGGCTTGGAAAAAGTTGAATAATGTCGGCTAGTTTCTATCCGGTGAAGGGGAAAAATGGGAGGTGTATCGGGAATGGCTATGCTCTTTTCTACTTTGGGAGGGGTTTTGGCGGGAATAATGATGAGACGGATCAAGGCAGATATTCCGACGAATTTTATTTTTAATGCTGTTATTTTTGCCTTGATAATTGCCCAGACGGTCCTTTTTTTCCTCAGGTCTGTATTGCCTTCCGGTGCCTTGCTCAATCTCTTGTTGGTATTGTGGGGCCTGGACATGGCCTATGGCTATGAAGACAGACGGTTTTAGGGTGGGGAAGTAAGTTGCAATATGGGGGAAGCAAGGGGTAGGGGTTTGTTAAACTTGTCAAAGGTTAGTCTGTGTGATATACTTGAAATTGTCCAAGGGCGCGTTTTGTAATGCTGATACATGTTTTATGGGAAAGAGTGGGTAACGGGCCCACTCTTTCGTATTAATCCTTACTTTAGCCCTCCATTGGGGAGAATGGGGCCTTGTTAGTGCGGTATAAGTGAATAGGTACTTTGGTACAATAATTTTACATGTCGTGGTTATGGGGGGGGAAGTCCTTTGGGCTCGCGTGTCGAGGATGTGGTTATAAAGCTGGCGGAGCCAATTGCGGAAAAAATAGGATTGGAAGTTGTTGATGTCCAGTATCGTAAGGAGGGCCCCAGTTGGTACTTGCGGGTGTTTATCGACAAGGAGGGTGGCGTAGCTCTGGAGGATTGCCAGGGGATGAGCGAGGGTTTGGGCCAGATTTTGGATGATAAGGATCCCATCCCCCACAGTTATCTTCTGGAAGTGTCTTCGCCGGGAGCCGAAAGACCATTGAAGAAAAGGAAGGATTTTATCCGTTTCCAGGGTCAGGAAATCAAGGTGCGTACCTATGCCCCCATTAAGGGTCGGAGGAATTTTCGTGGGCGGCTAAAGGGGGTTAGGGATGAATCTATTCATCTGGAAATTGACCAGGAGAGTTATTATATTCCCCTAAATAAAATTGCCAAGGCCCACCTTGTAGTGGAATTTGGCCTGTAATAGTATGTACTACACAGGGAGTGGGTTTAAATGCCTAGAGGAGGGTTGGGGGATGAATAGTGATTTTCTGGAGGCATTGGCTGATCTGGAGAAGGAGAAGGGGATTGATAAGGAAATCCTATTGGAGGCAATTGAGGCTGCACTTATATCCGCCTATCGCCGTGACTATGGTGGTTCTGCCAATAATGTCAGGGTGGAAATTGATCGTCTATCGGGGGGAGTGCGGGTTTATTCCCGGAAAACCGTTGTGGAAGAGGTGGAGGATGATACTACTGAGGTCTCCCTTGGGGAGGCCAGGGAAGTTGATCCGTCCTATGGGATAGATGATGTAATTGAAAAGGAAGTCACTCCAAAGGAATTTGGGCGGATTGCGGCCCAGACTGCCAAACAGGTTGTTGTCCAGCGGATCCGGGAGGCGGAAAGAAGTATACTCTATGAGGAGTTTGTCGATCGGGAGGGTGACATCCTTACTGGCATTGTGCAGCGCCATCAGGGCAGGAGTGTTGTTGTTGACCTAGGCAGGGCAGAGGGCATTTTGGCACCTCCGGAACAAATGCCCAACGAAAGTTATAGGCAAAACGATAGGATTAAGGTTTACATTGTGCAGGTTAATGAAACGACCAAGGGTCCCCAAATTGTCCTATCCCGTACCCATCCCGGCCTTCTAAAGAGAATATTTGAACTGGAAGTTCCCGAAATCCATGATGGCACCGTTGAAATTAGGGGTATTGCCCGGGAGGCCGGTTTCCGTTCCAAAATGGCGGTATCATCCCGGGATGAAAATGTGGATGCCGTTGGTTCCTGTGTCGGCCCCAAGGGCATGAGGGTGCAGGGGGCGGTAAGTGAACTGAAGGGTGAAAAGGTGGATATTGTAAAATATGACTCTGAACCATCCCAATACATAGCCAATGCCCTGAGCCCGGCTAAGGTATTGGCCGTTCAATTGGATGAGGAAGCAAGGGTAGCCCGGGTTGTGGTACCCGATCGTCAACTATCCCTAGCCATAGGCAAGGAAGGGCAAAATGCTCGTTTGGCCGCAAAACTAACCGGTTGGAAAATTGACATCAGAAGTGAAAGCCAAGTATTGGCCGCGGAAGGAGGGGGGGACCATGAGGAAGAGGAGGGTGCCCCAGAGGATGTGTGTGGGCTGCCAACAGATGAAACCCAAGCGGGAACTGATTCGGATAGTCAGGACGCCGGAGGAGGAAATTCACATTGATCCCACGGGAAAACGTTCTGGTCGTGGTGCCTACATTTGCCCCCGGCGGGAATGCCTTGAACTGGCCTTGAAACAAAAGGCCCTGGGTAAGGCCCTAAAAACTGTTATTCCCCTGGAAATAGTAGAATCACTTCAACAGGAATTGGCCGAAGATGAAAGGGCTTAACCTCTTGGGCTTGGCCCAAAGGGCGGGGAAGGTGGTTTCTGGCCAGTTTGCTTGTGAGCAAGCAATGCGGAGGGGGCAGGCCCACCTAATTTTGCTTGCCACCGATGCGGCGCCAAATACCAGGGAAAAATTTATTGGGCTATGCAAAAGAAAGGGTATTCCCTACCTATCATGGAATCTGAAGGGGGAGATGGGCTTCATCATAGGAAAACCGCAGCGGGCCGTTGTGGCAATTATAGATGAAAATTTCGCCACCGCACTGGCCCAAGCAATTGGGGGAACATCCATGGCCTAGGGGAGATGAATGGGGGAAGACTTGTGGAGGTGAGGGCTATTGCCAAAAAAGAGGGTAAGGGTATATGAGGTGGCCAGGGACTTAAAGGTTAGCAGTAAGGATATTATTGAACTGTTGCAGGAACTTGGTTATAGTGTAAAAAGCCATATGAGCACGGTGAGTGAAGAAGAGGCCAGCCAGCTATCAGGACTTTTGGGTGTAACACCGGCCGGGACGGTGAAAGCAGAGGGGGAAGAGAAAACTCAGATGCCAAGGGAGGATAAACCCACCAGGAAACCTATCCGGGAGAAAAGGAGCAAAACCAAGGACAAAACCCCCAGCACCATTGAATTGCCAGAAACCATGACGGTTAGGGATTTGGCGAAAATATTGGGTCAAGCACCCCAAAATATGGTGAAAAAACTGGTGGATATGGGCATAATGGCAGCCCTAAATCAGGAAATAGATTATGAGACAGCCCATGTGGTGGCCAAAAGACTGGGCATCCAGACAAGGCCCAGTAAGCCGGTGCGGGCGGAGGAAATCTTGGTGGAGGTTGAAGAGGATGATCCGGAATCATTATTGCCCCGGCCACCGGTGGTTACCGTCATGGGGCATGTTGATCATGGTAAAACCTCCCTCCTGGATGCTATACGGGAAACTGAGGTAACGGCCGGGGAGGCCGGAGGAATTACCCAGCATATAGGAGCCTCGGTGGTCAAGTATCAGGGGAAAAAAATTGTTTTTCTAGACACCCCGGGACATGAGGCCTTTACAACCATGCGGGCCCGGGGGGCCCGGGTTACGGATATTGCTGTATTGGTGGTGGCCGCCGATGATGGGGTGATGCCCCAGACGGTGGAGGCCATAAACCATGCCAAGGCGGCGGGTGTTCCCATTATTATAGCCCTGAACAAGATGGATAAGGCCAATATACAGCCCGATAGGGTTAAACAACAGTTGACGGAACATGGTCTTTTGGTGGAAGAATGGGGTGGTGATACCATCTGTGTACCCGTATCCGCCTTGCGCAAGGAAGGCCTAAATGACTTACTTGAAATGCTTTTACTGGTGGCGGAGATGGCGGAGCTTAAGGCCAATCCCCATCGCCCCGCCGTGGGCATTGTGGTGGAAGCACAACTGGACAAGGGTCGGGGGCCGGTGGCGACGGTTCTTATTCAGAAGGGAACTCTGCGGGTGGGCGATGCGGTAATTGCCGGTATTTCCCATGGCCGGGTACGGGCTATACTTAATGATAAGGGGCAGACGGTTAATGAGGCTGGGCCCTCCATTCCAGTTGAAGTCTGGGGGCTTTCGGAGGTCCCCCAGGCCGGAGATATTTTACAGGTTTTGGCCGATGACAAGGCAGCGCGGCAGCTGAGCAAGGAACGCCAAGACAAACACAGGGAGCAGGAACTGGCCAGGGCTGCCCGGATTAGCCTCAATGAACTTTACGATCAGATTCAAGAGGGTGAATTAAAGGAATTAAACATCATCATCAAGGCTGATGTGCAGGGTTCCGTCGAAGCCTTAAAACAATCCCTAAATAAGTTAAGTGATGATCAGGTTCGCCTCAACATTATCCATGGCGGTGCCGGGGCAATTACAGAAACTGATGTTATGCTGGCGGCAGCGTCCAATGCCCTCATCATTGGCTTCAATGTGCGACCGGAGCCCTTGGCCAAGAAGGAAGCCGAAAGGGAAAAGGTCGATATCCGTTTCTACCGGGTTATTTATGAAGCCTTGGATGATATAGAAGCGGCCATGAAGGGGATGCTGGAGCCCAAATATCAGGAGGTGACCTTGGGTCGGGCAGAGGTGCGGGCAACTTTCCGCGTACCCAGGGCGGGTACCATTGCCGGTAGCTATGTCCAGGAGGGGAAGATAATCAAGGGTGCCCAGGCGCGTCTTATACGGGATGGCGTGGTGGTCTATGAGGGTAGGGTTGATTCCCTGCGCCGATTCAAGGATGATGTCAGGGAAGTTGTTAGCGGCTATGAATGTGGCATAGGACTGGAGGATTTTAGTGATGTTAAAGAAGGAGACATTGTGGAAGCCTTTGCCATGGAGGAGATAGGCCCGGCCTAGGTAGCCTGCCCCAGGACTTATGTCTTTTTATCAACTGACAATTTGGCTTGAGGAAGTGGGGGTTGAAAATAATGGCAGGTGTTCGGCGGCAGCGGGTGCGGGAGGCATACAAGCAGGAATTGGGTGAGTTAATTCAACGGCAGTTAAAGGATCCCCGTATTGGTTTTGTAAGTGTGACGGATGTGGATATCACAGGCGATCTACGCCAGGCAAGGGTTTATGTAAGTGTTTTGGGAGATGAAGAATCTAAGGGTAGGACAATGGAGGCCTTAAAAGGGGCCCAGGCCTACCTCCGCACGGAAATGGGAAAAAGGGTGCGTCTTAGATATACACCGGAGCTAGTCTTTTTTTTGGATGAATCCATTGAACGGGGTATGCGTCTGAAGAATATCTTGGACAAACTTGGCCAGGGGAATGGGGAAGAAAATGAAGAACGGGATGATGTGTGAGGAGAAAAATAGAGTCATTGAGGTATGTCGGGATAAAGGAAACTTCCTTCTCTTGTCCCATGTCAGTGCCGATGGGGATGCCATTGGCTCCATGTTGGCTCTGGGTCTTTCCCTGCGGAGGGCGGGGAAAAATGTCATTATGGTAAATCCCGATGGTGTTCCCTTGGTCTACCGTTTTCTTCCGGGCTGGGAAAAAATCCGGTCCAAAGGAGAACAAATATCCGCAGGGGAACTGGCGGCCCTTGAAGTGATTATAACCCTGGATACGGCCAATGAGGAACGTCTAGGTGCTTGGTCTTGGGTTTTGGCAGAGGTCCCGGCCTTGATAGTTAACATTGATCACCATCTAACTAATAGCAAATACGGGCACATAAACTGGATTGAAAAGGCCAGCTCCACCGGGGAGATGGTGTTTCACTTACTGGCGGGCTTGGGCTGGGAGGTTACAGTTGATACCGCCCTAAGTATTTATACTGCCATTGTTACCGATACGGGGAGTTTTCGTTTTGATAATACCACTAGTGAAACTCATCTTTGTGCGGCAGAGCTATTGGAAAAGGGTGTTGACCCAGCCCAGGTTACGGAGTATGTTTTTGCCTCTAGACCGGTGGAGGCGGCCAAGCTCCTAGGTCGTGCTTTAGACTCCTTGGAGCTGAGCCCCGATGGTAAGATAGCCTATTTGACGATAACTAATTCTAGCCTTAGGGATACTGGGGCGGCTAGGGAAAATATTAATGGGATTGTAAACTACGCCCGGGAAATTGCCGGTGTCTACGTGGGCATTTTGTTTGAAGAGACGGAGGACAATAAAGTGAAGGTGAGTTTGCGCTCGGACTCCCGGGTTGATGTGAGCAAAATCGCGCAACGCTTTGGTGGTGGCGGCCACAGCCGGGCGGCGGGCTGTCGTGTGCAGGGTTCTTTAAGCAATGTAAAAAAAGCCGTGCTGGAAACCGTTGCTGCTGCATTGGCGGGGAGGGATGCCGTTTGCAGGGGATTCTAAACATCCTCAAAGCGCCGGGGATGACCTCCCATGATATGGTGGCTGCAATCCGCCGGAAATTTGGGGTGAAGCGGGTGGGCCACGGCGGTACCCTGGATCCGCCGGCGGCCGGTATATTGGTCCTGATGCTGGGTAAGGCTACGCGTCTTAGTGAGTATGTTACTGAGATGGATAAAACCTATCGGGGTGAAATAACCTTTGGGGTCAGGACCGATACCCAGGATGCCACCGGTAGTATTTTAACAAGCCATCCGGTTGAGTTGACGGCTTATGGGGTTGAGGAGGCCTTTGCCCACTTTACGGGGAGGATAGAACAGGTTCCCCCCATGGTTTCAGCGGTAAAGCAGGGTGGAAAACGACTTTACCAACTGGCGCGGCGGGGGGAAACAATTAGGCGACCTTCCCGTCCTGTTACAATTAAAAGGCTGGAGCTGATAGAATTTAGCCCCGGGGAAGAAGGCTACCCCAGGGCCCTATTTGAGTGTCATTGCTCTAAAGGTACATATATACGCACTCTAGCTGCCGATATTGGGGAACACCTTGCTTGTGGGGCCCATCTTTCCTTTCTCCTGCGTACGGCGGTGGGGCCCTTCGAGATAGATGATTCTTGGCTTTGGGAGGAAATAAAGGATTGCTCGCACCTATCCCAATGCCTGCTTCCCCTTACCAGTGTTTTGGGAAAACTGCCCCGGGTAATTATAAAACCTAGAGCCGTGGAATCTGTTTCCCATGGCAATCGGCTTTACCCGGCGGGTATTGAGGACATGTGCCCTCCACTGGCCCCCGACCAGATTGTAAGGCTGGAACAGCCTGCAGGCAATCTTATTGCCCTGGCTCGCTGGGTTGAGGGGACCTCTAACTGGTATTTTCATCCCTACAAGGTATTTCAGGAATTATAAATAGGAGAAGAATTGGTAATGAAAGTAATCAATGGCTTGGAAAACTGGCAACCTAGACCTGATCCGATTTATATTGCTTTGGGTAATTTCGATGGGGTACATCTTGGCCATCGGCAGATAATTAAGGCGGCACAGAAGGAGGCTTTGACTAAGGGTGGTACCTCCGTGGTGATGGTTTTTGAACCACATCCGGAAAAGGTACTTAACCCCGGGGCTCACCTACCCCTTTTAACCTCCAAGGCGGAAAAGGAACGCCTTCTGCGGGAAATGGGGGTTGATGTTCTTTTCCAGCTAAGATTTGACAAGACGCTGCGGGAAATGGCACCAAGGGAATTTGTTTTTGATTTTCTCCGGGGGAGGATGGGGGCAGCTGGTGTTGTTGTGGGTTACAACTATCGGTTTGGCCACAAGGGTGTGGGTACGTCAACCCTTTTACGCCGCTTAGGGCAGGAGGCTTCCCTAGCAGTTAGGGTTATTCCCCCGGTGGTTGTTAATGATATTGTGGTCAGCAGTACCATTATTAGGGGGCTCCTGGGAGAAGGGAAGGTTAAGGCGGCAAATAGTCTCTTGGGCCGGTATTTTGCTATTACCGGGACCATTGTCCATGGCGCCAAAAGGGGCCGGCACCTTGGTTTTCCGACGGCCAATATCCAAGTGACGGGAAGGCCGGCCCTTTCCGAGGGGGATTATCTGGTGCAGTGCCAATGGGCTGGGGATGCCCTTTTCGGGGTTGCCAATGTGGGGGGGTGTCCCACCTTTGGTATAGGGGAAACCCGGGTTGAAATCAACCTCTTTGACTTTCAGGGGGAACTCTATGGTCAAGAATTAACGGTGGAATTTAAAGAATATCTTCGCCCGGGGTATAAATTCGCTTCGCCCCGGGAGCTGATAGAGCAAATAGGGGAGGATGTTCGACGGGCCCGGGAAATTATTGGTAAATCCGCTTCCCCATAAACTGCAGTTGCCGCAACCGGGATAAAGTTTTTCCTTCTGTTTACAATTATCCACCCTTTATGATAAAATGACTTGGGTGGGGAGATAAGCCACCGGCTATACTAGTACCCACCTGTTTTGCTAGGAACCATAGGCTAGGTGGGCCGATTACTCCGACGGTTTACTTGGCTTATCGGGGATAAATTAGGATAGGAGGTGAGCATAATGGCCCTGACTGGGGAAAAAAAGCTGAGCATTATCGATAGCTTTAAATTGCATGAACATGATACCGGATCTCCGGAGGTGCAAATTGCAATATTGACGGAGAGGATAAATTATTTGACCAGACACTTGCAAGAGCATAAACGGGATTATCATTCCCGGCGTGGCTTGCTGAAAATGGTTGGCCGTCGTCGTCGTCTTCTAAACTACCTGAAGGACCGGGATATGGAACGTTATCGCGGGATTTTGGCTAAATTGGGATTGCGCAGGTAGGGAGCGGGCTGTCCCGCTCTTTTTTCAAGTGTATACTTTTAGCATTGGAACAGTGCTGAACACGAATGTTTACAATTGTTGAAAGGAGGTATGGGGATGCCGGAAGTCTATGAATTGGAATTTGGCGGACGATTGCTCCAGGTGGAGCTGAACAAGGTTGCCCAGCAGGCCAACGGAGCTGCCTTTGTGCGTTACGGTGATACGGTTGTCTTGGTAACAGTGACGGCTTCTGCTAAACCACGGGAGGGCATTGACTTTTTCCCCTTGACTGTGGATTATGAAGAACGTCTTTATTCTGTTGGTAAAATTCCCGGTGGTTTCATCAAACGGGAGGGACGCCCCACGGAGGAAGCTATTCAATCGGCCCGTCTTATAGATAGGCCCCTGAGGCCCTTGTTCCCCAGTGGCTTTCGCAATGATGTCCATGTGGTGGCCACCATTATGTCCGTTGATATGAATAATCCCCCGGAAATGGCTGCCCTATTTGGTGCTTCCTGTGCCCTCACCGTTTCAGATATTCCCTTCGGGGGTCCGGTGGGAGCGGTAATTGTTGGCCTGGTCGATGGGGAATATATTATCAACCCTACCCTAGAAGAGGCTGAAAAGAGTGAGTTGCACCTGATAGTGGCTGGGACCAAGGACAACGTGTTGATGGTGGAGGCTGGGGCCAAAGAGGTTTCCGAGGAGTGTGTTCTAGGGGCCATTGCCTTCGGACACCAAAAAATTAAAGAATTGACTAGACTCCAGGAAGAAATTGCGGCAGAACTTGGCAAGGAAAAAATGGAAATTGCCCTTTGGGAACCTGATCCAGACCTAAAAAAGGATATAGGAGAATATGTCAGAGATGGGCTTGGTGTGGCCCTCAATATCACGGAAAAGGTGGCCCGGGAAGAAAGGATCGAGGAAGTTAAGGAGGATACAATAGATCATTTTGCCGAACAGTATCCAGATAGGGAAAAGGAGATTGTGGACATATTTGCCGATATTGTCCGAGATAAGGTCCGCCGTGCGATACTGGAGGATGAGGTGCGTCCCGACGGACGGGGTCTAAGGGATATTAGACCCATTAGTTGCGAGGTGAATGTCCTCCCTCGGGTTCATGGCAGTGGACTTTTTACCAGGGGGCAGACCCAGGTTTTATCGGCCCTCACCCTGGGTGCAGTTAGTGATGAACAAATCCTGGATGGACTAGGTATAGAGGAATCAAAGCGCTTTATGCACCATTATAATTTTCCCCCTTACTCAGTTGGTGAAGCCAGGCCGATACGGGGCCCATCCCGGCGGGAAATTGGCCACGGTGCCCTTGCAGCCCGGGCCTTGGAAAGTGTTCTTCCCGATGTTGTGGATTTCCCCTACACCATTAGGATTGTATCCGAAGTATTGGAATCCAATGGTTCCTCCTCCATGGCCAGTGTCTGTGGAAGCACCCTGGCCTTGATGGATGGGGGGGTACCCATTAAGGCCCCAGTTGCTGGGGTTGCCATGGGTTTGGTCAGTGAAGATAATGAGTACAAGATCCTCACTGATATTTTAGGTATGGAAGACTTTTTGGGTGATATGGATTTTAAGGTGGCCGGTACCAGTAAAGGGATTACGGCATTGCAGATGGACATTAAGGCAGCGGGGCTGCCCCAAAATGTTCTTCAGAGGGCCCTCAGTCAGGCCAGGGATGCCAGATTAGCCATCCTTAGGGAGATGTTGGCTGTCTTGCCCAAACCCAGGCCAGACCTATCCCCGTATGCACCCCGGATCATTATCATTGAGATAGATCCCGATAAGATAAGGGATGTCATTGGCCCTGGGGGTAAGACTGTCCGCAAGATTACAGAGGAGACAGGCGTTAAAATTGATATAGAAGATGATGGTAAGATATTCATTGCTTCTGTCGATGAGGAGGCGGGCAAAAAAGCCCTGGGTATGGTTAAGGACCTTACCCGTGATGTGGAAGTGGGCGGTATTTATACCGGACGGGTGACAAGGATAATGAATTTTGGTGCCTTTGTGGAATTCCTGCCGGGTAAGGAAGGATTGGTCCATATTTCTCAGCTGGCGGCCAGCAGGGTGAGGAAGGTGGAGGACGTAGTGGAAGTCGGTGATGAGGTGTTGGTTAAGGTTACGGAAATCGACCGGCAGGGCAGAATCAACCTATCCCGCAAGCAGGCCCTGGGCATTGCTGACAATAAAAATACAGAGGGAAACCAGAAGGGAAGGGGAGTTAGAAGTAGAAGGTAATGGGCCTAGTCCAGAACTTTCTTTTCCCTTGGGAAGGTGTGGTATATGAAGGAAATTAAGGTGAAAATTAAACAAATGCCGGCGGCAGCGGGCCTGCCCCTACCCCAGTATATGACTAAAGGTGCGGCGGGCATGGACTTGACCGCTGCGGTAAAAGAAGATGTGCCAATAGGCCCCGGTGAGAGACGGTTAATACCAACGGGCATTCAATTAGCACTGCCAGCGGGGTTTGAGGGCCAGGTGCGGCCCCGCAGTGGCTTGGCCGTCGAACATGGCCTATCCATCCTCAATACTCCCGGTACAATTGATGCCGATTATCGGGGGGAAATTAAGGTGCTTTTGCTAAACTTGGGTGAGGAGACCTTTGTGGTCCGGCGGGGGGATAGAATAGCCCAATTGGTTATTAGCCCTGTAGTTAAGGGTGTATTGGCCTTGGAAATGGAGCTGAAGGAGACTGCTAGGGGTGAAGGTGGTTTTGGGCACACGGGAAGATAAATAACCCTTTTCAAGGGTGTAACCTTGTCTCATTTCCCCCTTGAGTACTTGTAAAAACATCCCGGGCATATATTCTAATGCTGGATTCAACCAGGCATGGAATAGGTTGGAATGGGTTTTCTTTTGGGGGAATGGGAAGTGCCTTACCTAATTGGCTTCTTTCTTTTCTTTATCCTTTCCCTATGGGAACGGGTGCGGTCCCGCAGGGTGGCCGGGATGGAAAAAAAAGAACTACCCATGGAACCGCGGCCCTCCCCTGTGTCCTTGGCCCTGGGGGAGCTGCTGGCGGTGGCCGGGGGGATTTATTTAACCCTTTTGATGGCCGTCACCTTCCTGGGCCTGGAAATACCCGCCAGGATTCCCCTTGGTAACCTTTACCTGGAGCCCCTGGCTGCAATTTCCCTTGTATTGGCCCTCATGCAGCCATTTTTGGCTTGGCTGTGGCCCCGGCGCTAGGAAAAATGTGTGGACTTTAGCGGGGAAAAATATTATAGTTGTGGTTAAATAATATAATTTCTTAGGACAGGCTATAATTAGAGGAGGGAAGAATTGTTATGAAGGGTTACACTGTGGCCGTTGTCGGAGCAACTGGAGCCGTTGGTCAGGAGATTTTGGCTATACTTCGGGAGAGGGATTTTCCCCTAACCAATCTGGTTCCACTGGCATCAAAGCGTTCCGCCGGAAAGAAGCTAACCTTTGGGGATAGGGAGTACACGATTAGGGAAAGTCTGCCCAGTGAATTTGCCGGAGTGGATATTGCCTTTTTTAGTGCCGGGACGACGGTGAGTAAAAACCTGGCCCCAGAGGCTGTCAAGAGGGGTTGTACAGTTATTGACAACAGCAATGCCTTCCGAATGGATCCGGGGACTCCTTTGGTTGTACCCGAGGTAAACCCCCATCACCTACGGGAACATAGGGGATTAATCGCCAATCCCAACTGTTCCACCATTCAGATGGTGGTGGCCCTTAAACCCCTCCATGATTATACTCCCATTAAGAGGGTAGTGGTATCTACCTACCAGGCGGTTTCTGGCACCGGGCTGGAGGCCATAAGGGAACTGAGGGAACAGACGGCCGATATTTTGGCGGATAAGGAGGTTACCCCCGCCGTCTACCCCTATCAGATTGCCTTCAACGCACTACCTCACATCGATGTGTTCGCTAAGATGGGATATACCTTGGAAGAACTGAAAATGGATCAGGAAACGAAAAAGATCTTTGCCTCCGATGAAATTGCGGTAAATGCTACCGCGGTGCGGATACCGGTTTTCAGAAGCCATAGTGAAGCGGTACTCATTGAAACTGAAGGTAAATTGACCCCGGAGAAGGCCCGGGAAATCCTGAGCCAGGCCCCGGGTATCCAGGTTGTCGATGAACTTGATAAACTGCAATATCCCCTGCCCACAATGGCCGCCGGCCAGGATAAGGTATATGTGGGGAGGATAAGGGAAGACTTCACAAGGGAAAATGGTCTTAATTTGTGGATTGTTGCGGATAATCTGCGTAAGGGTGCTGCCCTCAACGCTGTGCAAATTGCGGAGAGGTTGCTGGCGGATAATTTGTTATAGGGATTGGAAGGGGTATCTAGCATATGTTGTTGCACTCTTCTTTTAGCTAGGAGGTAGACTGTTGGCTGGTGGCAAAAATAAGGGAAATATCTCTGTTATTCCCCTGGGAGGCTTTGGTGAATCAGGTAAAAACATGTTGGCCATAGAATATGATGGGGAAATCCTTGTCATTGATGCTGGCCTCATGTTGCCAGAGGAGGAAATGTTGGGGATTGATTGTGTCATTCCCGATATTTCCTTTCTTTTGGAAAATAAGGAGAAGGTAAAGGGTATTGTACTCAGCCATGGCCATGAAGGGCATATTGGCGCCTTGCCCTATATACTGGGGGACTTATCTGTGCCCGTATACGGGACACCATTGACCTTGGGCTTGGTGGGCGATAAGTTGCTGGAGGCTGGGTATGGAAGAAGGGAAAGCAAACTGCGGAAGGTAAGGTTGGGCCACAAGGCCCGTATCGGTTCCTTTGGGGTGGAATTTATCCGGGTTAATCACAGCATCCCCGATGCTGCCGCTTTGGGAATTTATACCGATTTGGGGACCATTATCTATACCGGTGACTTTAAATTTGATCAAACCCCCGCCGATGGCCAGATCACCGATTTTAACCGTTTAAGCGAATTGGGTAATGAGGGGGTTTTGCTTCTTCTTTCGGAAAGTACAAAGGCGGAAAAAACCGGGTGTAGTGGTTCAGAATTGGATGTTGAGAAAACCCTGGAGAGGATCTTTTCCCAAGCGGAGGGGAGGCTCATTGTTGCCATCTCCGCCTTTAATTTGAATCGGGTGCAGCAGATCCTAAAACTTGCGAAAAATCAAGATCGTAAGGTGGTTTTGGTGGGCCAGGATTTAATAACTGCCGTCAGGGCTGCCTCCAGGTTACAGTATTTCCAAGTCCCGGAAGAACCCATGGTAAATTGGGATGATATAGAAGGTCTGCCGCGGGAGAAACAGGTTGTATTGGCCAGTGGTAGCCGGGGAAACCCCTTTTCCATATTGGCCCCATCGGCCCTGGGAGGGGAGCGCAAGTTTAGGGTGTTACCTGGGGATACGGTGGTCATTGCTTCGGGGGCTGGCAACCTGAACGGGAGGATGACGACCCGGATTATTGATCACCTCTTTTTGGAAGGGGCCCAGGTTGTCTACCAGGGGACTTCCGGTATTGGTGCCTCAAGTCATGCTGCCCAGGAGGAATTAAAAATGATGATCAACCTGGTGCGGCCCCGCTTTTTTGTCCCCATGCATGGGGAATACCGTCAATTGGTGCAGCATGCCAAACTGGCCAAGGCGGTGGGTATCCCCGGGGATGGGATTTTCCTTTTGGAAAATGGCAACATTCTTGAACTCTCTGCCAACGGTGCCCGGGTAACCGGAAAGGTTACCGCGGGTAAGGTTCTGGTCGATGGCCTGGGGGTAGGTGATGTGGGCAAGGTTGTCCTGCGGGATAGACGCCATTTATCCCAGGATGGCATTCTAATTGTGGTCATCACCATGGCTAAGGAAAAAGGTGAGGTTGTGGCTGGACCGGATCTTATTTCCCGTGGTTTTGTCTATGTGCGTGAATCGGAGGATCTCTTAAAGGAAGCCCGGGATAAGGTGCGGGAGGTTCTGGATAAATGTGGAGAGGACCGGATTTACGAATGGTCAACCATTAAAAGTATGGTCAGGCAATCCCTGGGCAGGTTCTTGTTTGACAAGACAAGGCGCCGCCCCATGATCTTGCCTATAATTGTGGAAATATAGGAGCAGGGTTAACCTGCTTTTTTTCTGCCCGTTTATTATGCCTCTCATTGTTGTCCGCCGGGGATATAAACTTGGTATATTTAGGCCAATTTTCATCCATAATACACCATAGAGGGGTGATATTATTAATGAATGGGCATGTTAATTTCAATGTTATGCAGCCAACTGTGCCAAAACAACCGCTCCCCAAGCCGGTGGAAGAGCCACAGCGAACTCCGGGACCCGTCCAACCCCAGCAACCTGGGCCAACAACCATCCCGGAAGGGGCCAATTCAAACCTGGCCAACCTACAACAGATGGGACAAATGGAATTGCCAGAACCCAAATCCAATATTCATGTCATGAATATCGTTGGTCAGGTGGAAGGGCACATGGTCCTGCCGCCCCAGAACAAGACAAGTAAGTACGAACATATTATTCCCCAGCTTGTGGCTGTGGAACAAAATGCCGACATACAGGGACTACTTGTTATTCTTAACACCGTGGGTGGCGATGTGGAGGCTGGATTGGCCATCGCGGAAACAATTGCCGGGCTTTCCAAGCCAACGGTTTCCCTAGTTTTGGGCGGTGGGCATAGTATCGGTGTCCCCATAGCCGTGGCGGCGGATCATTCCTTTATTAGTGAAACGGCCACCATGACAATCCATCCCCTACGCCTGACTGGGCAGGTGTTGTCGGTACCACAGACTTACGAATACTTGGATAAAATGCAGGATAGGGTCATTCGTTTTGTCACCAGCCACTCCCACATAAGTCAAGAAAAATTTCGGGAACTAATGTTCACCACCGGGGAGCTGGCCCGGGATATTGGCACTGTTCTGGTTGGAAGGGATGCGGTGAAGTATCGCCTCATTGACGAATTAGGTGGTGTGGGCGATGCCCTAAAGTGGTTGGAATCTGGTATAGCATACACCAGGGAACATGGGAGCAAGAAGAGGAGGGAGCCCCTACAGTGATTCTTTATACTACTATGCCCCTGGAAACAGTCCTCCAGGGTTTAGAGGATTTACACCCCTCCTATTTGGAAATGGAGGTGGCGGGGACCCGGCTGGTAATCGAGGAAACTGGCCTTGGTCAGGGAAGGATTGTGCGCCTATTAAGTACAGATCCGCAAGATTATCTTAATCCTGCCTTGCAACCCGGGATGGTCATAAGTTTTGCGCCCTCCGGAGCCTAAAGGGACAGGGGCTATCCTGTCTCTTTCTTCTTTTTGGGGTTCTTTTATGTTAGTCAGGGATTTCTTTTTATGATATAATTTCCATGGCACTGGGCATATAATTGGTAAGGAGGTGTTGAAAGATGCTAACAACCACCCTGTTTGGCCTTGTGGGTGGACTGGGGCTCTTTCTTTTTGGTGTCAATGTCATGGCCGAGGGCCTGCAAAAATCAGCTGGCGACAAAATGCGGCGCACCCTGGAGGTTTTGACCAATATCCCCCTGATGGGTGTTATAATGGGTGCCGTGATAACGGCTGTGACCCATAGTAGCTCTGCTATTACTGTAATGGTGGTTGGTTTTGTCAATGCCGGGCTGATGACCTTGAAGCAGGCGGTAAGTGTGATCCTG